>VGIX01000011.1 GCA_016867725.1 Candidatus Effluviviaceae Genus I sp. | reverse complement strand
CGGCTTCCCGACGCGAAGGCGGAGTGGGAGCGGGCCGTCAAGCTCGACCCCAAGGAGAAGCACGCGACCGCCGCGCTCGACAGCCTGCGGAAGGCGCACCCGGAGCTGGGGAGATAGGGCCTGCGGCTGCGACCCAGCCGGATGCTGACTAGATTCGATGCAGTCCCGCCCCTGAGATCGTCCCCCCGAGTACCGCGCCCCTGGTGGAGCATCCGAATGACCGACGATGTGGCAGTCGTGACCCGCGAGAGCGTCGAGGGGCTCATCCTCGTCATCCGCGGCGAGAAGGTGATCCTGGACAGGGACCTTGCGGTGCTGTACGGGGTGGAGACGAAGGTGCTGATTCAGGCCGTGAAGCGCAACATCGAGCGCTTCCCGGAGGACTTCATGTTTCAGCTTAGTCGCGAGGAGTGCAGTATCTTGAAGTCACGAATTGTGACCTCAAGTTCGTGGGGTGGTATCCGACGGCGCCCCTACGCCTTTACGGAGCAAGGAGTTGCGATGCTCTCCAGCGTGCTCCGGAGCCGGCGCGCCGTGGGTGCGAACGTCGAGATCATGCGCGCCTTCGTCCGCCTGCGCCGCATGCTCGCGACCCACGCCGAGCTCGCGCTGAGACTCGATGAGCTCGAGAAGAAGTACGATGCGCAGTTCCGGGTCGTCTTCGAGGCCATCCGGGAGCTGATGGCACCGCCGGAGCCGGACCGGCCGCGGCTCTCGATCTGCCGCAGAACAACCTTGCAATCAGCCGACCCCTAAGGTTACGATCAGCCGATGCCCAAGAGCGCTCTCTACCCACGCTACGGCGAGCCCGGACTGATCGAGGCGCTTGCCGACTCCCCTGTCGTGTTGATTCACGGCCCACGGCAGTGCGGCAAGACCACGCTCGCCCGAGTGGTGGGGAAGCGAAGGGGCTACGCCTACGTCAACTTCGATGATGAGGTTGCGCGTGGAGCCGCGGAGGCTGATCCGGCGGGGTTCGTGGCCGACCTGCCGGAGCGGGTGATCCTCGACGAAGTGCAGCGCGTGCCGGCGCTCTTCGGGGCGCTCAAGATGGCCGTGGATCGCAGGCGCGTACCCGGCCGCTTCATGCTGGCCGGCTCGGCCAATGTGCTGCTGGTTCCGACGCTCGCTGATTCGCTGGCCGGCCGCATGGAGATCCAGCGTCTGCATCCCCTGGCGCAGTGCGAGTTGCAGCGCCGTCAGCCGACCTTTCTCGCTGCCCTGTTCGAGGGCCGGTTCAAGACGCGGCAGGCCGAACGCCTCGGCGCCCACCTCATCCAGCGCGTTGTCGCGGGAGGCTATCCGGCGGCCCTCGCACGACGGGCCGGCCCACGGCGCGCCGCTTGGTATCGCGACTACCTGGAGGCACTCGTCCAGCGCGACGTCCGCGACATCGCGCGCATCAGCTCGCTCGATGCCCTGCCGCGACTGCTCGCCCTGGGAGCCTCGCAGACGGCACGGCTGCTCAACGTGACTGACTTGGCCGCTCCGTTCCAGCTCAGCCGACCCACGATCGGTGATTACATGACCCTTCTCGAGCGAGTGTTCCTGCTGGAGCGCTTGCCCCCCTGGCACAGCAATCGGTTGAGCCGGCTCGTCAAGACGCCGAAGCTGCACCTTGGCGACACCGGCCTTGCCTGTGCGCTCCTCGGGGCGGACGCCGCCGCGCTCTCGGCCGACCGGGCTCTGTTGGGCCAGCTCCTGGAGACGTTCGTGTTCCAGGAACTGCGACGACAGGCGAGCTGGCATGACGCCCCGCTCGCGTTCTTCCACTACCGCGATAGGGACGGAGCGGAGGTGGACATCGTCATCGAGCGAGGCGCCCAACAGCTAGCCGGCGTAGAGGTCAAGGCGGCAGCTACCGTGACAGCGGCGGACTTCCGCGGCTTGCGCAAGCTCAGGGAAGCCGCGGGGAAGCGGTTCTCGAGCGGCGTCGTGCTTTACGACGGGGAGACCAGCGCGAGCTTCGGCGATGGACTGCACGCCGTCCCGATCCGCACACTCTGGGAGACGATGTGAGCAGCGCCTGTACAACTCCCAACCGCACCACGGAGGACGCATGGTCCAGGTGACTCGCCCAAGACCGCCGTGCTCCCGCCCCGCCGCGCACTCGACAGCCACGCACCTCGCCCTGGGCTTCCTCGCCGTCCTCCTTCTCGCGACGGTCGTCCACGCCGCCCAATCCACCGCCGGCGCCGACTCCCTCATCGCGCGCGGCACGCGCGCCATCAACGGCGGCCAGGCCGAGCAGGCCGAGCGCCTCTTCGTCGACGCGCTCAGAGCCTCGAAGAACGATGCACGGGCGGAGCACGGTCTCGCGACGGTCGCGCTCATGCGAGGCGACGCGGACGCCGCCATCGAACGCGCGCGCAAGGCGCTCAAGCGCGACCCGAAGAACGCGGTCTACCAGCTCACGCTCGCCAACGGCTACGGCATGAAGGCCATGAGGGGCGGCGCGACCGCGATGTTCTACGGCGGCAAGTACAAGCAGGCGTGCGAGGCCGCCGTCGAGTGCGACCCGAAGTACGTTGACGCGCACATGGGCCTCCTGCAGTTCTACGTGATGGCGCCGGCGTTGCTCGGCGGGGGCCGCGACAAGGCCAACGCGACCGCGGCGACCATCGAGCGGCTCGACCGCTACAGCGGGCACCTCGCCCGCGCGTTCCTTGCGCGGCAGGGCAAGGACCTCGCCGCGGCGGAGCGCGAGTACCTCGCCGCCGCGCGCGTGGACTCCCTCGACCCGAAGGGCTGGCGGATGGTCGCGTGGTTCTACGCGGAGCAGTCGCGCCTTCGCGACGCGATCAGGGTCGGCAACCGCGTCCTCGCGCTCAAGCCCGACGACCTCATGACGATCTACCAGGTCGCGAAGGCGCACCTCCTGCTCGGCGACGACCTCAAGGCCGCCGAGGCCGGCTTCAAGCGCTTCATCGTGGCGGAGACCCCGCCGACGCCGCCGGGCCGCGCGCCGGCGCACTGGCGGCTCGGTCAGGTGTACGCGAAGGCCGGGCGGCTCGCGGACGCGAAGGCCGAGTGGGAGCGCGCGCTCAAGGTGGACCCCAAGGAGAAGCACGCGGCCGCCGCGCTCGACAGTCTGCGCAAGGCGCATCCGGAGGTGGGGAGGTAGGGGGCTGCGGCCGCACCCACCCGCGGTGCAAGGAGTTGCAGCAAGCCTGCCGGCAGTGCGAGCCCCGCACCGCAGAACAAAACGTCGGTACTTGCGCACAACCCCCGACGTCTTGTACGATGGCCTGCAGCATGAGACGGAGAACTGACAAGCAAGCGGCCGCGCTCATCGAGCGGCTTGGGATCGTCCGGCCTTCGGACCTTGAGCGCCGCGGCGTTCCCAGGGGACAGCTCTACCGGCTGGTTCGGTCCGGAGCGGTCGTGAGGCAGGCGCGCGGCATCTACGTCGCGGGCGGACACCCGCGGACGGCGGAGCACACGCTGGCGCAGGTGGCGCGGCGGGTGCCCGGCGGCGTGCTCTGCCTGCTCACGGCCCTCCGCTTTCATGAGCTCAGCACTCAATCTCCCCCCGAAGTGTGGATCGCCCTGCCCCCGAAGGCACGAAGGCCGCGCCTCGACTACCCGCGGCTCCGTGTGGCGCGATTCTCCGGGCCTGCCCTGACCGAGGGCATCGAGAAGCATCGGCTGGAGGGTGTCGAGGTGCGCGTCTACTCGCCCGCGAAGACCGTCGCCGACTGCTTCAAGTACCGCGGCAAGGTCGGAGTCGACGTGGCGGTGGAGGCACTGCGCGAGTACAGCCGGCGCCACCGCGGCGGCGCCACCCAGCTGGCCTACTTCGCCAAGGTCTGTCGTGTGACCCGCGTGATGCAGCCCTATCTCGACTCGATCGCATGACAAACGAGAAGCGCGATCTCCCGGCCTCGATCGCAGCGCGGCTGCTGAATCTGGCGAAGCGGACCGGGGACGACTACCACACGCTGTTCACGAGCTACTGCTTCGAGCGGTTCCTCTACCGGCTGGGCCGCTCGCCCGTTCGGGACAGGTTCGTGCTCAAGGGTGCCATGCTGCTTCGGGTCTGGTCCGATCGTCCCTACCGCTCCACCAGGGACCTGGACCTCCTGCGGCTGGGTGACGCCACTCCCGAGTCCATTCTGGAGGACATCCGTGCCATCTGCTCTGCCGGCGTGGAGGCGGACGGCATCGTGTTCGACGTCGGTGCGATGACCACCGAGGCCATTCGTCCGGAGGACGAGTACGCCGGAACGAGGGTCATCCTGCCCGCGCGCTGCGGCAGCGCACGCTTCACGCTGCGCATTGACCTGGGTGTTGGGGACGCCGTGTGGCCGGCGGCGCAGCCGTGCGCGTACCCCGTCCTCCTCGACTCCCCGGCTCCCCGCATCCTCGCGTACCCACGAGAGGCGGTCGTTGCGGAGAAGTTCGAGGCGATGGTCGTGCTCGGGGACCGCAACAGCCGCATCAGGGACTTCTTCGATGTCCACCACCTGGCAATGCACTTCGAGTTCGAGCGCATGACCCTTTCCGAAGCCGTCGGGAGGACCTTCGCGCAGCGCAGGACGCCGATACCACCTGAGAAGCCGCTCGCCCTCACGCCCGACTACTGGCGGAACCCATCGCGTCCGGCGCAGGTGAGGGCGTTCGCCCGCCGGGCCGGTCTGACTCTCCCGGACGAGTCCTGGAGCGGGATAGCGTCCGTGCTGGACGCGTTTCTCTCCCCCGTTCTGGAAGACCTCCGGCGCGGCACACGAGCGCGGTCGGTCTGGTCTCCCGGCGGACCCTGGAGGACGGAAGAGCACGTATGACACGCAGGACGGTGTCCGTCACGCCCGAGGCGATGCTCGAGGTCGAGCGGACGCGAGTGACGGCGGCGCTGTTGCCGCGGGCGGCGCCGTGGTAGCATGGCGACGCCGCCCCTCCTGCCGGGCGCGGCATGCATCACACACCCAGGCGCGCTCGCGCGGAAGGGGTTCCCATGCCGGACGATCCAGCCGTTCTCTCCGCTCTTCTCGACAGCCTCAAGGACCCGGTCGTGTTCGTGGACACGACCCACACGGTCCGCTACATCAACAAGGCCGCGGAGCGCCATTACGAGGAGGGCCGCACCCTCCTCGGCCGCTCCATCATGGCCTGCCACAACGCGGCCTCGAACGCGGTCATCCGCGAGGTCTTCGCCGCCCTGCAGGCGGGGGAGGACGAGCGGCTCATCACCGACTCGCCCAAACACCGCATCTACATGCGCGCGGTTCGTGATGCGGACGGCGCGCTCATCGGGTACTATGAGCGCTACGAACCCCCGGCACAGACCCTCAAGCAGGAGGAGTGACCACATGTCATCGCGAACGCCGTCTCAGTCGGTCGTGATCGCGCTTCTGGCCGCGGTCTTTGCCGCCATCGGCGCCCACGCCGCGACCATCCGCGTCCCCGGCGACCAGCCGTCGATCAGCGAGGGAGTCGCCGCCGCGTCCGAGGGCGACACGGTCCGTGTCGCGGCCGGCACGTACTCGGGCATCATGAACCGCGACCTGGACTTCGGCGGCACCAACATCGTGCTCGTGTCGGAGTCCGGGTACATGAGCACCTTCATCGACTGCGGCAGCGTCGCCCGCGGATTCGTCTTCGCGAGCGGCGAGGACACGACCTCGGTCGTGCGGGGGTTCACGATCGAGCACGCCTTCGCCGACAGCGGCGGCGCCGTCGTCTGTGTCAACGCCTCGTCCCCCAGGTTCGAGGACTGCGTCTTCCAGCAGAACAGCGCCATGGACATCGGCGGGGCCGTTGCGTGCCTCGAAGCGTCGAATCCCATCTTCCGTGACTGCACGTTCGGGATGAACTTCGCCACGGGAGCGCTGTCCCCGCGCGGCGGGGCAGTGGCGTGCCTGGACAACTCGAGCGCCGTCTTCTACCGCTGCAGCTTCTCGGGCAACACCGCCGCGAACTTCGGCGGCGCCGTGCACTGCCAGGCCTCGTCTCCGACCTTCAGGTCCTGCATGTTCGCATTCAACGAGGCGACGATCCAGGGCGGGGGGGCCATGTTCCTCATGACGTCCTCGAGCCCCCTGATCGAGTGGTGCAGCTTCGTCGGCAACACGTGCGGCACCGGCGGCGGGGCCATCTGCGGCCACAGCTCCCCGGCCAGCCTGTCCGACTGCCTGTTCTACCAGAACGAGGCGGCAGGCAGCGGCGGCGCTCTCCAGCTCCTGTACTCCGAGTCCACGGGGCAGTTCACGGACTGCATGTTCGTGGGGAACTACGCGCAGATCGGCGGCGTGCTCTACTGCTACGACGGCGCGAACGTGACCTTCGGGAACTGCACCTTCGTGTCGAACATCGCCACGGTCGACGGGTCGCTCGTGGTGGCGAACGACGCTTCCCCTGTCTTCACCAGGAGCGTCGTGACGGACTCCGATGGCGACCCGCTGGTCTACTGCGGGGGCACCGCGGCGCCCGTCTTCTCCAAGGTCGTGCTCTACGACAACAGCCCCAACGACGATCTGTGCGGGTCCGTCTCGGACACGCTCCATCGAGACCCGCTGTTCTGCGATGCCGCGGGGTTCGACTGGAGCCTCTGCGAGGACTCGGTCTGCGCGCCCGCGAACAACGCGTGGGGCGAGCTCATCGGCGCGAAGCCGGTCGGCTGCGGCGCGTGCGGAACTCCGGTCGAGGCCGCGACCTGGGGCGGCATCAAGGCCCTGTTCCGGTAGATCACCACGTGCCGCGCCGCGTGGCGCGAGGACTCGGCAATGAACCGCGTCCTCTTCGTCATCGGCATCGCCATCGTGGCGTTCGCCGTCGTGATGCTCCTCACCGGCGAGAAGTGGGGCGGCCCGCGGTGGGCCATCGCCGTGGCCATCCTGGGCATCGGGCTCATCACGGTGTCGAGGAGGAGGTAGGGGTTTCTTCCAGGAAGGCGGTTGTCATGCTGAGGTCCTGGGTCTCGCTGCTTGCGGTGGCCGCCTGCGCCCTCATGGTGACGTGGACGCCGGCGCACGCGCAGTTCGGGTTCATCGGCGACAAGCTGAAGGAGAAGGCCGAGGAGAAGGTCGAGGAGGCCATCGACGAGGCGGCCGACGGGTCCGACGAGGCCGAGGCCGCGGATGACGAGCAGGCCGCTGCGCCGAAGGCCACAGGCGGCACGGCGACCGCCGAGGACATGGCCCTCTACACGAAGTACGACTTCGTCCCCGGCGACCGCGTCATCTTCTACGACGACCTGTCGGCGGAGGAGCTCGGCGAGTTCCCGTCAAGATGGCGGCTCGACAGAGGGGTTTTCGAGATCGCGAGGCAGGGCGGCAGGAGCTGGATCATGTGCACCGACAAGGGCCAGATCCGCCCGCGCATCGCGGTCGGCCCGCTGCCTCCGTCGTACACGATCGAGATGGACTTCTACACGAAGGGCGGGGCCAGCGGCCACTGATTCCACATCGTGTGGCTCGACGCCGACGGCGAGGAGGTCGGCATCTTCTCCATCACCGACAGTGAGAACACCCGGCTCGCGATCAACCACAACGAGCTCGCGAGCAAGTCCCTTCCGAAGCCGCTCGGTCCCGGCGTCCACACGATGCGCGTGATGGCCACGAAGACCACGATGAAGTGCTACATTGACGCCGAGCGCGTCGCGAACGTGCCGGCGGTCGAGGGGTTCAGGCCCACGGACCTCGCGGTGCTGCTGGACCCGTGGGACGAGGAAGGCAACCCGATGCTCCTCGGCACCTTCCGCTACGCCGAGGGCGGGAAGACGCTCAGGGAGCAGCTCGCGGAGACCGGGAAGATCATCTCGCACGGCATCCTCTTCGACTCCGGGTCGGCGAAGATCAAGGCGGAGTCATACAAGACGCTCGCGGACGTCGCCGCGCTGCTCACCGACGACCCCGCGCTCAAGCTCTCCATCGAGGGGCACACCGACAGCGACGGGAGCGACGAGTCCAACATGACGCTCTCGCAGAGCCGCGCCGACGCCGTGAGGACCTACCTCATGGACTCGTACAAGATCGACGGCGCGCGCCTCAAGACCAAAGGCTGGGGCGAGTCGAAGCCGATCGACGCGAACGCGACGCCGGAGGGGAAGGCGAACAACCGGCGCGTGGAGTTCGTGAAGCTGTAGCCGGACGCGCGCCGGGCACGCTCGGCGCGGGAGTCCCGATGACCCGTCTCTTCGCGCCCGGTTGCGCCCTCATGCTGTACAAGCCGCATCTCGCGGAGCGGCTCCGCGGGCTCGTCGCCGAACGCGTCGGGCCCGTGGAGTACCTCCACGCCTGCTGCCGCCACGTCCCGCCGCTGCCGCCGGGCGCCGAGGTCGTCAACGTCTGCCCGGGGTGCGACCGGCGGTACCGGCAGAACTACGAGCATGCCACGACCGTCTCCGCGTGGGAGATCGTGGCCGGGCACGCGTCCGTCGCGCTTCCCGACTACGGCGGCCGCCCGATGAGCGTCCTCGACGCCTGCCCGACCCGCGACCAGGCGCGCGTGCACGACGCCGTGCGCGAGGTCGTCCGCAGGATGAACGTCACGCTCGTCGAGCCGAAGCGGACGCGGGCCGAGGGCACCTGCTGCGGGGACTCGCTCTGGGGCGAGGCGCCGGCGGACCGCGTCGCCGACGCGATGCGGAGGAAGGCGGCGACGATGCCCGCCGACGAGATCGTGGTCTACTGCGTCACGTGCGCGAAGGCGATGGCGCTGGGCGGGAAGCGGCCGCGATATCTCGTGGACCTCGTGTTCGGCGAGGAGACGGCGCCGGGCGTCACCGACCCTACGGAGTGGCACAGGCAGCTCGATGAGTACATCGAGAGTCACATCTGACCGACGGGGCGCGACGGCGAGCGGCGCGGGCGGCGACCGTCCGCCCGGTTTCGCCGCGCGCCTCCGCGGGCGCGTCCTCGCGCTCCGGACCGAAGCCTACGCGCTCTGGCTTGCGGCGAGGGACCCGCGCGTGCCGTGGTACGCGAAGGCCGTCGTCGCGGTCACCGTCGCGTACGCCGTGAGCCCGATCGACATCATCCCCGACTTCATCCCCGTCATCGGGCTTCTCGACGACCTCCTCATCCTGCCCCTGGGCATCGCGCTCGCCGCGAGGCTGATTCCCCGCGAGCTCCTCGAGGAGCACCGGGCGAAGGCGCGCGAGCGGTTCGCGGCGCCGGACGCGACGGCGAGCGGCGCGGGGCCCCATGCCGGCCGGGCGGGCCCGGCCGCCGTGATCGCCCTCGCGCTCGTGCTCGCTGCCGTGCCCCGCGCCGGTGCCGCGCCCGCAGGGCAGCGTCTCCCGTTCGTCCTCACCGTCGCCGACTCGCACACCTGGGGCGACGAGACCGTCCCGTGGGTTGCCGACATGGACGGGGACGGCTGCGACGAGCTTGTGGGCGCGAACGAGCTGACCGGCACCGTCTGTCCCGTCCGCCTCGTGGAGAAGACCTGGGTCCAGACCGGGCAGATCAACGTGCCGGTCGCGCGTGAGGAGTGGCAGCCGTTCTCGTTCGTCGGGCCGGGGGACGTGGACGTGGACGGGGCCGACGAGTTCCTCGTCTCCTGCGTCGTGCGCGACACGCTCCGCCTGCTCTGCTACGGGCGGGCGGGGCGGGTCGTGCGCGACGTCGCCGTTCTGCATGGGAGCGACCGCGGGCACGAGCCCTCGTGGGACGGCCGCGTGAGACAGGCGCGGCGCGTTGACCTGGGTGGGGGAGAGCACGTCTACGCAATCGCCGCCGGCGCCGACTACGACGGCGTGCCTCGCGCCGTCCTGATGTTCGACTCCCGACTCGAGCGCGAGGTCTGCCGGTTCGAGGGCGGAACGCAGTTTCGGACGCTTCTCTCCGCGGACATGGACGGCGACGGGCGCGAGGAGGTCGTGTTCGCAAGCGCCGGGCCAGGCAACGCCGGCGAGGTGAACGGCACGCGCGGCGAGCGCCCGTACGTCGGCGCGCTCGCGTTCGAGGGCGGCGCGGACCGCGGCAGTCTGCGCCTCCTGTGGCTGCACGAGGGTCCCGCCGACCTCAGCGACGCGTTCGTGGCGGTCGGCGACCTCACCGGCGACGGCCGGCCCGAGGTCGTGTCGGCGACCACCCCCGGCGACGCCTCGGAGCGCATCGTGAGCCCGCTCACCGTGTGGGACGGGGCGACGGGGGACTCCCTCGCGGGCGTCGCCGTCCCGCAGCGCGTCGGCATGGTGTTCGTGGGGAAGGACCGGAACGGGCGCGGCGTCGCGTTCGCCTCAACGCGGTCGGGCGGACTGCACGCGTACCGCTTCGTGGACGGGCGGTTCGTCGAGAGCGGGTCGGCGGAGGTCGGAGCGCCCGCGGACGCGCAGGCGTGCGTCGAGGTCGAGGGCGTGCGCGGCTCGTGCCTTCTCGTCGGCACGACCGAGGGCGCGCTCTCCGTCTACGACTCGCGGCTTCGCCTCCTCGCAACGCACACGCCCGGCCGGCCGCCGCTCTATCCCTGCGCGCAGTTCCTCGGGCTCTACCGCGAGAGTCCGGGCGTGACGCGCCTCGTCGGCCTCTCCGACCGCGCGTACCTGCTCGCCCTCGAGTCTGCGCCGATCGACTGGGCGTTCCTCGGCGGGCGGGCCCTCGGGATCCTCGGGCTCGCGTGGGCGGCGGGGTGCGCGATGTCCCGGCGCGTGCGGGACCTCACGGCGCGTCGCGTCGTGAGGCCGGTGCTGTCGCGGCTGCCGCTTCCGGGCGCGGGCAGGCGGGCGCGCGAGCTGGAACTGCTCGAACTCCTCGAGATGGGCGGCCACGACAAGAGCATCGTGACGAGGCCGCTCAGGAGGCTCGCCGACACGCTCACGATGGCCGAGGGCGTCGGCGCGCCGGCTGAGCAGACTGCGGAACTGGCGAGGAAGGCGCTTGCGAGCCACGCCGAGTCGGGGTGGCCCGGCATCGCCCGCATCCTCGAGGTCGCTGGGCGGCTGCCCGCGCTGCGGGGCCCCGCAGGGACGCTGCGCGCCGCGCTTGCCGACCTCGACCGCGAACTCGCGCGCCTCGATGCCGCGCTCGCTGCCGGGCGCGTGGAGGGCGCGCTCACACGGGAGATCGCAGGGCGTACGGAGGCGCTCGAGTCGGCCCTGCGGGAGCTGCGCGAGACCGCGGGGGAGCCGTATGGCGCCGACGCGGTCGCCGGCGTGCGCGACGCGCTCGACCAGTTCGCGCCGGACCTGAAGGCGGCCGGCGTCGCGCTCGAAACCGACCTCCGGGCCGTGGACGACGGCTACGCGTGGATCGCCCCGGCGGACCTCCTGTACGTCGTCGGCAACCTCGTGTCGAACGCGGCCCGCGCGATGCGGTCGTCCGCGACCAGGCGGCTCGAGGTCCGCGGCGAGCTGTCGGGCGGGTTCGTCGAGCTGCGGTTCGCGGACACGGGGTGCGGCATCGCGGAGGCCGACCGCGAGCGCCTGTTCACGCTCGGCGGCACGACGAAGGAAGGGGAAGGCGGCACGGGGCTCTATCGTTCCGTGCAGCTTCTCAAAGCGCTCGGCGGGCGGCTCGAGCTGGATCGGACCGATCCGGGGAACGGCTCGACGTTCGTCCTGCGTCTCAGGCGGAAGCGACGGCCGCGGGCCGCCGCGCCCCCGCCAGCAGCCTGACCGCCTCCACCAGCATGAGCGCGGCGAGCGCGACGAGGAGCTGGTTGCTCGCCCCGAAGAGCGCCCAGAACGCGCGCCACGCCGGGATCACGTTGCCGGCGGCGTCGCGCGTCGTCTGCATCACGAGCACGAGCGGCACGCCGATGGTGAGCGCCGTCGCGAACACCTCCCCGGCCGCCCGCGCCAGCCGGTGAGCTCGACGACGATGTACCGTCCCAGGCGCGTGCACACGTCCAGCGTGTCGTACACGAAGGTCGTGAACGCGAGCAGCGCGAACGAGACGCCGAACGCGACCGGCACGCGGATGCGCTCGAGGAACGCCGTGAGGCCCTGCGCGTAGATGAAGTTCGGCTTGCCGGCGAGCGCCTTCCCCGCGGGCCCGGTGAACGCCGGATACGAGACCGCGTGGCCGCCGAGGAGGAGCCCGACGATGGGGCCCGCCGCCGCGATGGCCGAGAGCTGCTGACCGAAGAGGAACCGCGGACTGATGGGAACGAAGTCCACGTCGTCGCGCTGCGTGACGGCCGGCGTGGGGGCGCGCGGGTCGATCCGGAACAGGCGGCTCAGCAGGCGGCCGTAGACGATGTAGCCGGCGAGCAGGGCAGCGATGGACGCGAGGACGATCGAGGCGAGGCTCATGGCGCTTTCCAGGGCGCGCTGGTTATTGACGTCCGGTTCACGGATGATAGCGAAGGCGGCCCGCGTGCGGCAAGAAGGCCACCCGCTGGCACGCCCGATGCATACCCCGGGCTGGCCAAGTGTCGCACTACACGACACTCCGGAGACACGGCGTCTGGGCATCCGACACCGTAGCGCTGCTCGGCTGCGATGGCATAACTCTTTAGCAGTGAAGGCGTTGCAGCGTCCCTGGTCGCGCAGTTCAAATCCGGTGGTGTCGGGCAAGGCTACACTTTCGCAGATTCGATGTTGACGGGCGGAGGCACCGCCTATAGCGTGATTCGCAGGATTATGCCGGTGGCGCAAGGCACCACCGGCGTTGTGTGCCTTTCCGGCGACGAGACGGGACGGGACAGGGGGGATCAGCCGATGGCAGGGCGCAGCCTGGTTGCGGCGGTGGTGCTGGCGCTGGCGGTGCTTGGCGGCGGGGGCGCCGTCCGAGATGCGGGGGCGGCGGAGTACACGATCGGTCCGGGCGACATTCTCTCCGTGTCGGTCTGGCGGCACCCGGAGCTCGAGCGGCAGGTGGTCGTGCGGGCGGACGGGCTTGCGACGTTCCCGCCCGTCGGAGACCTGCGCGCGTCAGGGGCGACGAGCCAGGAGCTCTCGAGGGAGCTCGCACAGCGGCTCCGGGACTACACGGGCGAGACGATGCAGGTGACCGTCACGGTCGCCGTGTACAACAGCAGGTCGATCTACCTCACGGGCCAGGTGACGGCCCCGGGGCGATACAGCTTCGAGGAGATCCCGGACATCCTCGAACTTCTCGGGCAGGCGGGCGGCGCGCTGCCGGGCGCGGACCTCTCGTCCGTGGCCATCGTGCGCCCGGGCGTCGGCGACCCGCAGGTGATCAGCGTGGACCTCGGGGCGTACATGCGCGGGACCGGTGTGAGGCTGCCCGCGCTCCGGCCCGGCGACACGGTGGACGTCCCCGCGCTCATGGGGGCCGGGGGCATGCGGGGGCCCGGACTGGTCTACGTGCTTGGCGAAGTGGCGAGTCCGGGCCCGTACCCGACGACCGAGGCGCTGGACATCATCCAGGCGCTCGCGCTCGCGGGCGGGACGACGCCCGACGCCGAACTCAGCAAGGTGGGTGTGGTGATGAACAGCGGCGGCGGCCAGGCGGTCGCCGTCGTGGACGTCGAGCGCGTGATGCGGGACGGGACGGCGAGCCCGTTCATCCTGCGAGCCGGCGACCGCGTCGTCGTGCCCAAGGCGACGCCGAACATCGCGGGCGCGATCTGGGGCGGGGCGGCGACCGTGCTCGGGTCGGTCAGGGACGTCATGTCGTCGTACCTCCTGTATCTCACCATCGACAGGGAGATCGAGGACAGGAAGCTCCGCGACATGGAGCGAAGGGCTCTCGAGGAAGCAGCTCAGCAGTAGAGCGGTCGACAGCCGACGCGGGAAGCCGCAACCGGAGTGGGGTGACATGCCGGAGCAGACAACGAAGCAGGTGGACCTCAGGACGTACGCCAAGGCCGTGTGGCGTCGGAAGTGGCTCTTCATCATCCCGATCCTGACGGGAGGGGTGATCGGCTTCGCGATCGCCCAGTCGCTGCCGCCGGTGTACGAGGCGCGGAGCAGGGTCGTGGTGAGGGTGGAGGACCGCCTGTCGGAGCCGCTCGCGCGGTTCGTCGGCTCGCGCACGGCGCACGAGGACCAGCTGTCGCGGCTTCAGGAGAAGGTGAAGAGCACGTCGTTCCTCGTGGAGCTCGTGCGGACCCTGGGGATGGCGAAGGACCCGGGCATCCAGGCGTGGGCGGTCAAGATGCACGAGAAGTCGTCCGCGCTCTCCGTGGACGACTACGCGGAGGCGAAGGCGGTCGAACTCCTGCAGAAGAGGGTGATGATCGCGCGGACGTCGGCCACCGGCTTCGAGGTCATCGTGCGTGACCTCGACCCCGACCGAGCGTTCCTGCTCGCGCAGCACATCACGAACAGCTTCGTGGCGTCGTCCACGCGCGAGCAGCTCGACGAGATCCGCGCCGTGCACAGCTTCAGCGTGGAGCAGATCGCCATCTTCAAGGCGAAGCTCGACGACGCCGAGGGGGCCCTCCAGCGATACCAGTCGGGGCGCGTCGCCCGGGCGCCCGTCGAGAACCCGGTCAACGCGCAGAACGTCAACCGCGTGGACGTGCTCATCAGCCAGGCGGCCGTGGACGAGGGCAGGGTGCGGCAGCGGGTCGTCGATCTGCGCGCAGAGCTGTGGACGGCGGCCGGCGCCGGTCAAGACCGGCTGAACGCGATCGCCTCGGGCGCGTTCGCGACGGAGACCGACGAACTCGTGAAGCTCGAGCGCCAGATCGCCTCCGCGCTCGTGCGGCAGCCGCAGGGCGGGCCGGAGGTGAACTCCCTTCTCGTGAGCACCGCCGAGAAGAAGGGCGAGCTTCGGGCCAGGGCGCTCGCGCTCGCGGCGCGGACCGTGCCGGGCGCGTCGCAGGCCGCCCTCGACGCGTTCGCCGAGCTCAAGGTCGCCGAGGCCGAAGTGTCCATGGCGGCGGAGCGCAAGGCGGTGCTCGAGCGCTTCATGTGGGGTTACACGCAGGGCCGCGCCACGGCGACCGAGGACGAGCTCGAGCTCGCGCGGCTCAGGCAGGAGGTCGAGAGCAACCGCGCGCTCTACGAGGCGTTCGTCGAGCAGTCCGCCGCGGGGCAGATCAAGGAGGCGCTCGAGGCCGCGCGCGCCGGCGGCCGCTTCGAGGTCATCCAGCCCGCGACGCGCCCGGTCGCGCCGGTCGCGCCCGACAAGCTCACGATCCTCGCGCTGTCGATGCTCGCGGGCCTCGTCGTCGGGTTCGGCCTTGTGCTCGCGACCGAGCAGAGCGACACGTCGTTCAAGGACATCGAGGAGATCGAGCGCACGCTCGGGCTCCCGGTGCTCGGCACCGTGCCGGACGCCGAGGTCTTCAGGTCGGTCGCGGCGCGCGAGAAGGCGCTCAGCCGCCGGGGGACGGCGCGGCCCACGGCCGGCAACTCGCCGCTCATCGCGCACCTCTCCCGCGAGACGCCCATCTCCTTCGAGTTCCGGCGGGTGGCCAGGAAGATCGCCAAGAAGCACCACGGCGAGATCCCGCGCGCCATCCTCGTGACGAGCGCGAACCGCGGCGAGGGGAAGACCACCGCCGCCGCGTGCCTCGCCATCACGCTCGCCAAGCACTACGACCGGAGGACCGTCCTTGTGGACTGCGACCTCCGCAAGCCGCGTGGCCACCACCTCATGGAGGTCCCGTCGGCGCCCGGCATCTCCGACGCGCTCGAGCGGGGACACCTGCTCGGCCTCGACCTCAAGGCGACCACGCTGCCGAACCTGTTCGTCCTCCCGTGCGGCGCGACGCCGGAGCGGGCGACGTGGGTCCTCGAGTCGCTTCCCGGCTCGCGCGTCATGACGGAACTCCTCGCGCGCTTCGATCACGTCATCCTCGACACGGCCCCGAACGTCGCCGTGCCGGACGCGCTGCTTCTGGGCGCCGCCGTGGACGTCGTCATCATGGTCGTGAAGGCGGGCGTGACGCCCAAGGAGGTCGTCGTCCGCGGGCTGTCGCTGCAGCAGGAGGACAGCCCGAACGTCGTCGGGCTCATCGTGAACAACCTGGAGCGCGTGCTCCCGTACTACTACGACTACAAGTACTACGGCTACGCCAACGCCGGCTCCGAAGCGGAGACGAACCACGAGTCGGCGCAGAACCAGGGGGCCGGACCGGCGCCCGGAGAGCGGGATGAAGGTCCTGTCGACATTCGGGACGCGTCCTGAGGCGATCAAGATGGCGCCCGTCCTCGCCGAGCTGGCCCGCTTCCCCGGGGTCATCGAGTCGCGCGTCTGCGTGACGGCGCAGCACCGCGAGATGCTCGACCAGGTGCTCGACGTGTTCGCCATCACGCCGGATGCCGACCTCAACGTGATGACCGACGACCAGGCCCCGTGGCAGGTCGTCGCGTGCGTGCTCGAGGGGCTCTCGCGCGTGCTCGCCGAAGAACCACCGGACCTCGTGCTCGTCCACGGCGACACGACGACCACGATGGCCGCGTCGCTCGCGGCGTTCTACAAGAGGATCCCGGTCGGCCACGTCGAAGCGGGCCTGAGGACGCACGACCGCTACTACCCGTTCCCGGAGGAGATGAACCGCGTCGTGGCCGACGACCTCGCCTCGCTCCACTTCGCGCCGACGGCGAGGGCTCGCGAGAACCTCCTGCGCGAGGGGGTGAGCGACGAGACGGTCTTCGTGACCGGCAACACGGTCATCGACGCGCTGCTCGAGGTGGCGCGGCGGCCGGTCGGCGAGGCGCACAGGCCGGAAGAAAGCGCGCCGCCGGCGCCGCTCGCGCCCGGCGCGCGGATCGTCCTCGTGACGGCGCATCGCCGCGAGAACTTCGGGGCGCCGCTCAGGGACATCTGCCTCGCGCTCCGCGACGTCGCCGACGCGCTGCCGGACGTCGCGGTCGTGTACCCGGTGCACATGAACCCGAACGTGCAGCGCGTCGCGCGCGAGGTCCTCGGCGGCCATCCCCGCGTGCGGCTTCTGGCGCCGCTTTCGTACGAGCCCTTCGTGCGCCTCATGGCGAGGGCGCACGTCGTCGTCACCGACTCGGGCGGCATCCAGGAGGAGGCTCCCTCGCTCGGCAAGCCGGTGCTCGTGCTCAGGAACGAGACCGAGCGGCCCGAGGCGGTCGAGGCCGGGACCGTGAGGATCGTGGGCACGGACCGCGCGACCGTCGCGCGGGAGATCACGACGCTCATGACCGATGCCGCCGCGTACGACGCGATGGCGGCCGCGGTCAACCCGTACGGCGACGGCAGGGCGTCGCAGAGGATCGTCGCCGCGATCATGCAGGCCATGGGCGTGCCCGGGGGCGAGCCGTTCGAGGCGTTCGCTCCCGAGTCAGGGGGGCGCTGATGCTGGTGCTCGTTCTTCCCGCGTACAACGAGTCCGAGGCGATCGGCCCGCTGCTCGATCGGGTCGCGCCGGCGTTCCGCGAGACCGAGGGGCCCGCGTCGGTCCTCCTCGTGGACGACGGAAGCGCCGACGGGACGGCCGACCTCGCCCGGGCGAAGGCCGCCGAGCTCGGTCTCGAGCTCGAGGTCGCCGCGCACGACGGCAACCGCGGGCTCGGGGCCGCGCTCCGCACGGGGCTCTCGCGCGGGACGGAGCTCGCGGGCGGCGACGGGGTCGTCGTCGTCATGGACACCGACAACACGCACGACCCGGCGCTCATCCCGACGATGGCGGCGAAGCTGACGAGCGGGTTCGACGTGGTCATCGCGTCGCGCTACGCGCCGGGCGGCAAGGAGGTCGGGCTCTCGCCGCGCCGCCGCGTGATGAGCCGGGGGGCAAGCCTCCTTCTGCGGCTGCTCGTCCCCGTCCGGGGCGCCCGCGACTATTCCTGCGGCTACCGCGTGTACCGGGCCTCGACGCTCAGGCGCGCGTTCGAGGTCTACGGCGACGAGTTCATCACCGAGAGCGGATTCGTCTCGTCCGCCGAGATCCTGCTCAAGTGCGCGTGGCTGCCGGCGAGGATCGGGGAGGTCCCGCTCGTACTGCGCTACGACCTCAAGGGGGGCGCGAGCAAGATGAACGTCGGAGCGACGGTTCGAAGGTACCTGCGTCTCGCCGCCGCTGGGAAGCGGACCGCCGCGCGGGCGCGGCGCGCCGCGGCGCGGGCCGGCGCCGGCGACGGAGCGCTGTCAGGGGGGAGGACCGCATGAAGGGCATCCCGCTCATCGTGATGGCCGTGCTTCTCGGGGCGACGGGCCAGGTGATCATGAAGATGGGGATGACGAAGTACGGGAAGGTCTCGGCGGGATCGGTGTGGGGGCAGCTCGTTCCCATCCTGACGGTGCCGCAGGTGGCGCTCGGGTTCGTCTGCTACGGGATCAGCGCCGTGCTGTGGATCGCCGTCGTGTCGAACGTGGACCTGAGCCTCGCGTATCCGATGGTCGCGCTCGCGTACGTGTTCGTCGTCATCGCGTCGTGGCTGTTCCTGGGCGAGCAGGTATCGGCGCTCAGGATGCTGGGGCTTGCCATCATCGTGGCCGGGGTCGTGGTCATCTCGAGGAGCTGACGACATGAGCATGGTGAGACGCTCGCGGCATCCGGGCACCGTTCTGGCCCTCGTGGCGATCGTCGCCGTCGCGGCGATCCTGCGCCTCAAGGGCATCGGGTGGGGGCTCCCGCACGCCTACCACCCGGACGAGGGCTCGATCCTGATCCACTCCCTCGGCTTCGGCACCGGCGACCTCAACCCGCACTGGTTCCGGTGGCCGTCGCTCTTCATGTACGTCGTGTCCGCGATGTACGGGGTCTACTTCGGGGCCGGGATGGTCCTCAGGCAGTTCAGCTCGCCAGCCGACGTCGTGCGGCAGTACGTGGCCGACCCGACGCCCTTCTGGCTCATCGGGCGCCTGGCCTCGGCCGTGCTCGGCGTCGCGACGGTCTGGACGACGCACCGGTTCACGCGCCGCGCGTTCGGCCAGCCGGCGGCGCTCATCGCCGCCGCGTTCATGGCCGTGATGTTCCTGCACGTCCGGGACTCCCACTACGCGACGCCCGACGTCGCGTCCGCGTTCCTCGCGAGCGTCTCGCTGCTCTTCGCGCAGCGGGCGATCTCGCGCTCGGGCTCCGAGGATCTTCTGTTCGCTGGGTTCTTCGCCGGACTCGCCGCCTCGACGAAGTACCCGGGCGCCATCGTCATCGTCGGCGCGCTCGCCGCGTGGATCGCGCTCAGGCGCGTCGGCGCCGCCCCGGCGTGGGCGCTGCCGGGGACGCTGGCGATGCTGGCGCTCGGGTTCGTGCTCGGCACGCCCTTCAGCGTGCTGTCGCCGTCCGAGTTCATGCGCGACATCCTCACGCAGGTGACCATGGTGTCGCAGCCGGGCGTCGCGCAGGAGGCCTCGTCGTTCGTCGCCGGGCTGCGCGAGATCTTCGGCAGGACCGTGGGCAGCGGGGTCGGCTGGCCGGTCGTCGCGCTGGCGCTCGCCGCGCTCCTCGTGCCCGTGCGGTTCATGGGCGGCGCACCCTCGTGGTCGGTGGACGAGCGCGAGGCGGCGTACGCGACGCAGGAGCGGCGGGCGGCCGCCGAGGGCAGGATGCTCGCGGCACTGTACGCGCTCGCGGTCGTCCTCGTGGCCGCGCTCATGACGGTGAAGCGCTCGACGTACCTCACGCCCGCGCTCCCGGCGATCGCGGCGCTTGCGGGCGCCGGCCTGGACGGCGCGCTCGCGGCGGCGTTCAGCGGAACGGCGCGCGGGATCATCGGCCGGACGGCCGCCGCCGCGCGGAGAGGCCCCGCCGCGGCGTTCATCGGCGTCGCGCTCGTCGCGGCCGTCGGGGCGCCGTCGGTCCTGTTCGTCGCGTCGCTCGACCGGCCCGACACGCGCACGCTTGCGAAGCACTGGATCGAGCGACACGTCGCGGCGGGTTCGCGCGTCGCCGTCGAGGACTACGGGCCCGTGCTGAACCCGACCGAGGAGCAGCTCCGGTCGCTCATCGAGCTTTCCGGGACGGCGGTCGGCTCGTGGCAGGCGCCGAAGCGGCGGCTGAACGAGCTCAAGCTCGAGGTGGGCGCCGCGCGGCATCCGCAGTTCGAGGTGTACGGCATCGACTGGGGCGAGCGGGCGCATCGGCTTCCGAACCCGGACGCCGCGCCCGACTCGCTCGCGGCGGCGATCGAGCGGCTGCGCGTGCGCTACGTCGTGCTGTCGAGCAAGGCGTCGCCAGGGCGGCCGATGGACGGCGCCGAGCCGCCGGCGAGCGTTCGCCCGCAGCCGTTCGTTGAGTGGCTCGGCGGGCGCGCGACGCGCGTCGCCCGGTTCGCCGACGACCGCGGCGCCCCCTTCATCGATCGCGGCCCCGGGAGGTCGTTCCACAATCCCGTCATCGAGATCTACGAGATCGGGGCGAAGCGACGGGAGGGCACGCGGTGACCCCTCGCAGGCCCGGGAGATCGGTTCTCAGGGGCCCGGCCGCTCCGTCGGGAAGGCGGCCCGCGCGCCCGCTCGTCGCGAGGCCGCCGGGCGCGCCCCCGAGCGAGGTGCCGCACTACAACTACGGCTGGCTCATCTACGTCGGCGGCGCCCTCCTCACGGTCCTGCTCGCCGTCGCCATTCACAGGCTGCACTACGACTACGGCCAGGCGCCGCACCGGATCCTCAAGATCCTCGCCGGCCTGGGCGTGTTCCTTGTGGTGCTGCTCAGGCCGCCCGTCGCGCTCCACGCGTGGCTGCTCGCCATTCCCCTCGGGGAGTGGCTCCCCGCGACCGGCATTCCCGGGGTCAACGGGCCGAACCTGCTGTTCCTGGCGCTCGTGGCGTCGTGGGTCCTGCCGCGGGCGTTCAAGCGGGAGCGGATCGGAAGCCCGGCGAGGATCGCGTGGCCGCTCACCGCGTACATCGCGGTGCTCGTCCTGTCGCTGGTCCGAGCGTGGGTCGCGCCGCCCGGCGGCGGGACCTACCCGGGCGACGTCATGCTGCGGTCGGTGTGGCAGAGCGCCGTGGGGCTCGCCGTGTACTTCGTCGTGGCGAACACGGTGGCGAACAAGGAGCAGGCGCGGAACCTGCTCGTGTCGTTCGGCGTCGGCGTCTCGATCGCCGGTCTCATCGCGCTCCGCGAGTTCTTGCGGCGCGGCCCGGACGCGAGGGTCGCCGGCGCGATCGGGGACATCAACGACCTCGGCGCGTACTTCGCGCTCTGCGTCTCGGTGCTCGCGGGGCTCGCGTTCGCCTCGGGGGCCTTCAGGGGATGGAAGCGCCTCGTCGTGTGGGCGGCGGCGGCGCTCGCGTTCATCGGTGTCGCATTCCCGAAGTCGCGGGGAGGGTTTGTCGGCGCGGCCGCCGGACTCGGGCTTGGGACGTACCTCACCAACAGGAGGGCCATCGTCATCTTCGTCATCGTCCTTGCCGCGAGCCCGCTGTGGGCACCGGGCTTCGTCAAGGACCGCGTCGCGGAGACCACCGTCACCGAATCGCTCGAGTCGGCGGCCTGGGAGGACCAGTACGCCGGGATCGACCCGAACGTGGCGGTGCGCTTCGAGATCTGGAAGGTCGCGCTCGCGGCGACCCTCAGGAGCCCCATCATCGGCTACGGGTACGCGTCGGTGCCGTATCTGACCGGGCGCGTCCTCGATCGGCCGTACTCGGCACACAGCCTGTACGTCGAGACGGCGGCGCAGTCGGGGATCGTGGGGCTCGTCGTGCTGTTCTGGCTCATCAAGGCGTGCGTGGGGAGCGGCAGGGAGCTTCTGTCGCTTTCGCCCCGCGGGGCCCCGAGAGGCCTCGCCGTGGGGTTCCTGTCGGGGACGGTCGCCCTTCTCCTGGCGTGCGTCTTCGGACAGCGCCTGACGCACGTGACGATCGCAGGCACGTACTTCTTCCTTGCCGGTCTTGTGGACCGTAGCATCGCGCTCGAGCGGGCGGAGGCGCTGCCCGCCGGCGCGGAAACGGAGCACGCATCATGAAGAGACTCGCAGTCGTCGCGCTCGCGCTCGCGGCTCTCGCGTCGTTCGCCGCCCCGGCGTCCGCCTACCAGGTCGTCTCGGGTCACCCCCGGCTCTTCTTCCTCGCGTCGGAGCTGCCGGCGCTTCGGGCGAAGTGCACCGGGCCCATGGCGAGCGACTACAACGACCTTAGGAGCTACTGCGACAGCAACATGAACCAGTCGCTGCCCCTGGGTTCGATCGACTTCTACGAGATGGAGCTTGCGGCCTACAGCTTCGTCTACCTCATGAGCCAGAACACGGCCTACGCGGCGCGCGCGAAGCAGATCGCGACCTACGCGATGGGGCAGAGCTACGCGGGCCAGACGCCGTACACGAAGGGCATGGCGCTCTTCTACGACTGGTGCTACGGCTACCTCACGGCGGCCGAGCGGCAGACGTTCGGGGCGGCCGTGGCGGCGAGCGGGAACGCGTACCTCGCGATGCACAGCTGGGACGCGATGAACAACTACCACTCGAAGGCATCGCGGCTGGTCGACTTCGCGTACGCCGGCCTCGCGATCCACGGGGACGGCGTGAGCGACGCCGCGGCCGTCACGCTGTGCAACATGTTCCACGAGCACACGTTCGGGCCGCAGCACACCATCGCGTGCATCGACGAGATCGCCTCGGACGGCTCCTACTACGAGGGCGACTACAACCTCATCGTCCTCGCGGAGCCGTTCCGCGAGGGCTGCTGGCTCTGGGCGACGGCGGTCAACCAGGACCCCTTCGCGCTCTCGGGCAACCTCAGGAACATGATCGACTACTACCTCTACGAGGTGTTCGCGAAGAACGGCCCCGGGGCGGGCGCGTCGATGAGCGGCTCCAAGCAGGGCGACTCGAAGAGCCACACCGTTGCCGCGGCGTCCGTGCGCGTCGTGATGCAGAGCCTCGCGAGGAAGTACCAGGACGGGCGCGGGAAGTGGCTCGCAGGCCAGATCGTCGCCAACGGCCTGGGGTACGTCAACCGGCCCGACCGATGGAAGCTCATCGTGTACACGGACACCGCGCTCCCCGCGACCGCGCCGGCCTCGCCGCCGCCGTCGCGCTGCTTCCAGGACATGGGCACCGTGTACATGCGGTCGGGCTGGAATCTCTCCGAGGCGAGCACCGACGTCTACGCGGTCTTCCGCTGCGAGCAGATGAACGCCGGGCACACCAACGCGCACCAGAACCACTTCCTCATCGCGCGGGGCAAGGACCTCCTCGCCCTCGACTCGGGCGTGTACGACGGCGGCACGTCGTCGCACCACAGGAACTACTTCGAGCGGACGATCGCGCACAACACGATCACGGTCTTCAACCCCGGCGAGACGACGTTCGGGTCGCTCTCCAACGACGGCGGGCAGATCCCGCCGCGCGACGACCTTCCCGTGCGGTTCGGCGACGCGTCGGCCTCGACGTACCACCGCGGCGAGATCGTCGGCTACAAGGACACCCCGGAGTTCACGTACATGAAGGGCGACGCCACGGCGGCGTACGCGTCTTCGAAGGTGTCGCTCTTCACGCGCGAGATGGTCTACCTCAAGCCGGACACCTTCGTGGTCCTCGATCGCGTGCGCGCGACCTCCGCGAGCTACAAGAAGACGTGGCTGCTCCACTCGGTGAACGAGCCCACCATCTCGGGCGACACGGCGATGGTGCAGCAGGGCGCGTCGCGCCTCTTCGTGAAGTCGCTCCTGCCGAACCCGCGCGCCATCGCGAAGGTGGGCGGTCCGGGGCGCCAGTTCGAGGTGAACGGCACGAACTACCCGCCGAGCCAGACCATCACCCTGGACATGGGGGCGTGGCGGCTCGAGGTGTCGCCCTCGGTGAACGCGCAGGAGCACATCTTCCTGCACGTGCTGTACGCGTGCGGGACGAACGTGAGCGCGATGCCCGAGGTCATGCTCGTCGAGGGCGAGGAGATGGTCGGCGTCGAGGTGGCCGGACGGGTCGTCCTCTTCTCGAGGACCGGTGCGATCATCGACTCGGAGACATACCAGTTCGGAGACTAGGGTGGGGGTGTCATGAGGGTCTGCTTCCTCGCTGACGCGGGGGCGGTCAACACGCGGACGTGGGTGGACCACTTCGCCGACGTGCTGGGGCACGAGGTGCACGTCGTGTCGGTCAACCGCCCCGGGACGCTCTCGCCGTCGGTGCGGCTGCACCGCATAGGAAGCGACGCGGGGACGGCGTCGGCGGCCGGGAAGCTCGCGCTGCTCGCGAGCGTCGGCCCCATCCGCCGCATCGTGCGCGAGGTCGGGCCCGACCTCCTCATCGGCTACAGAGTGGCGAGCTACGGCTATCTGGGCGCGCGCGCCGGGTTCCACCCGCTCGTCGCGACGGCGCAGGGGCAGTACATCGTGTATCCGCCGCGCTCGCTGCCCAAGCGCTACTTCGCGCGTGTGGCCATCCGGTCGGCGGACCTCCTGCACGCGTGGGCGCCGCACATGGCGCGGCGGATGGTCGAGCTCGGCGCGGACCCGGCGAAGGTCTTCGTCTGCCCGCGCGGGATCGACCTTGAGAAGTTCGCGGCGCGCCCGGACGCGGCCGAAGACGAGTTCTCGGTGGTGACGACGCGGGGCCTCCACCACGGCTACCGCGTGGACATCGTCGTGCGGGCCGTCGCGGAGGCGCGGCGCGAGGTGCCTGGCATCTCGGCGCTCGTCGCGGGCGGCGGCGAGGCCGAGGAGGCGCTGCGGGCGCTCGCGGCGGGCCTCGGAGTGGGCGACCGCGTGCGGTTCCCCGGGCACGTCATGAACGGCGAGCTGCCCGGATACCTGGCACGGAGCGCGGTGTACGTGTCGCCCGTGCCGTCGGACGGCGTGTCGGCCTCGCTCCTCGAGGCGATGGCGTGCGGCGCGTTCCCGGTCGTTCGGGACATCGAGGCGAACCGCTTCTGGGTCGAGCACGGGAAGAACGGGTTCCTGGTCGCCGGGGACGACCCGGGCGGCTACGCGGCCGCCATCGCCGCGGCGTGCCGGGACCACGAGCTTCGCCGCGCGGCGGCTGAGCGGAACAGGAGGATCGTCGAGGAGCGCGGCGACATCAGGGTCAACATGAAGCGCATCGAGGCCGCGTACGGGGAGCTCGTGGCTCGGGCGTCCTCGGCGCGGTAGCGGGGCCGCGGTGGTCGCGGGCCCGGGAGAGACGATGGGGCAGTTCGCGGACAGGCTCTACGCCCTCTCGCCGCCATTCGTTCAGAACGCGGTGGTGTCCGCCTATGGAGCGAGAGCCCGGCGCGAGCGCTTCGGGGCCGCGTTCGACCGCGCGATCGAGTTCCTCGAGCGGTCGGAGCGGTGGAGTCGCGCCGAGCTGCGCGCGTACCAGGACGAGCGCGTCGGCGCGATCGTGGCGCACGCCTACGAGACCGTTGCGTTCTACCGCGAGCGCATGGACGCGCTCGGGCTCGCGCCGCGCGATGTGCGCTCAGTGGACGACCTCCCCAAGCTCCCGATCGTCACGCGCGCGGACCTCGCCGCGCACGGCGCGCGCATGGTGACGACCGCGACGCCGCGGCCCAGGCTCTGGAGCGTGACGACCTCGGGGACCACCGGCGCCCCCGTCTCCGTGCGCTGGGACCACGGCGTGGTCGTCATGACGAACGCGTGTCTCTGGCGCGCGAGGCGCTGGGCGGGCTTCGAGTTCGGGCGGCCGTACGCCACGCTCCTGGGGCGGCTCGTCGTGCCAGCCGAGGCGACGCGGCCGCCGTACTGGCGCGTGAACCGCAGCTGGAACCAGCTGCTCCTCTCGCCGCTGCACGTGACTGCTGAGACGGCGACGCGGTACCTCGAGGCCATGCGCGACTTCGGGGTCGAGGCGCTCGAGGCGTATCCGTCGTCGGCGTACGTGCTCGCCAGGCACGCCCGGGCCGCCCGCGGGCGCCTGAACCTCCGCGCCGTCTTCACCACGAGCGAGCCGCTCCTTCCGGCGCAGCGGGAGGTCATCGAGGAGCGGTTCGGATGCCGCGTGTTCGACGCGTACGGGCAGGCCGAGCGCGTGATGTTCTCGAGCGAGTGCGAGGCGCACGACGGCCACCACCTGTTCGAGCAGTACGGCGTGACCGAGATCGTTGACGACCGCGGCGCTCCGGTTCATCCGGGGTCGCCCGGCCGCGTCGTCGCGACGAGCCTGCACAACCTCGGCATGCCGCTCATTCGGTACGAGCTCCGCGACGCGACGGCGATGGCCGCGCGATCCTGCCCGTGCGGCAGGACGCTCGCCCTCACGAAGGGCGTCGCCACGAAGGAAGAGGACCTGCTCGTCGCGGAGGACGGTCGCCTCGTGTCGCCATCCCTCCTCACCGGCGTGTTCAAGGACGCCCTGCGCGTCGCGGAGTCGCAGATCGTGCAGCGCGAGCGCGGCGAGGTCACGGTGCGGATCGTCAGGCTCGACGGCTACACCGACGACGACGAGCGGCTCATCGCGCACGGCCTTCGGGCGCGGCTCGGCGAGAGGGCGACCGTGCGGTTCGAGTACGTCAGTGACATCCCCCGGTCGGCGAGGGGGAAGTTCCGGTGGGTCATCTCGACCGCCCCGGTGAGCTGGGGGCGGGGCGGCGGGGGAGCCGCGGCGCTGTGACCGTGGGGGCCGGGCGGCCCGGACGGCGGGCCCGACCGGCGCGGGCGCATAGGGGACCTTCGTGACCAACGTGATGCACGTGATCGAGTCGCTCGATCCGGGCGGGGCGGAGCGCGTCGTGCTGGAGCTCGCCGCGCACCGCAACGCCGCGCGGTTCAACGTCGACGTCTGCTGCGTCGTCCGCAGAGGCCCGCTCGCCGACGCCGTCGAGGAGCTGGGAGTTCCCGTGCACGTCCTGTCGCGCAGGCGGAGGGTGGACGCGCGCGCGGTGCTGTCCCTCGCGTCGCTGCTCAGACGGCGGCGCATCGACGTCGTGCACAACCACAACTTCACGGGGCTGTCCGTGGGAGTTCCCGCGGCCGTGCTCGCGGGCGCCCGCGCCGTGGTGCGGACCGAGCACAACGTGCTCGTCGTCGGCGACGTCAACAGACCCGCGCTCTCGCGGCTCGCCGCGCTCAGGGAGAGCGCGCAGGTCGCCGTCGCGGACGCGGTGCGCGCGTCCCACGTGTCCGCGCGGCGGGTCCCGCGCGGCCGCTTCGTGACCATCCGGAACGGCATCGACGACGCGCGGTTCAGCGCCGCCGACCGCGCGGCCGTGCTGCGCGAGCTCGATGTGCCCGAGGGCGGACTGGTGTGTCTCACCGTCGGGAGCCTCACGGAGCAGAAGAACCACGCGAACCTCGTCCGGGCCGCCGCGCTCGTTTCGAGGGACATCGCGGTGACGTTCCTCGTGGTCGGCGGAGGACCGCTTCGAGATGGACTCGAGCGCTCGATCCGGGAGGCGGGAGTTCAGGACCGCGTCCGCCTTCTCGGCCAGCGGCTCGACGTGCCGAGGCTCCTCGGCGCGGCCGACCTCTTCGTCCTGTCCTCGGACTGGGAGGGCCTGCCCATCACGGTCCTCGAGTGCCTGGCGGCCGGCGTCCCGGTCCTCTCGACGCGCGTCGGCGGCGTCCCCGAGGTCATCAGCGACGGCGCCAGCGGGTTCCTCGTGCCTCCCGGCGACCCCGGCGCGCTCGCGGAGGCCGTCGAGCGCCTCGCGCGGGACCCGGAGGCGCGGGCGCGCGCGGCCGCGGCGGGCCGTCGAACCTACGAGGCGCGGTTCACCGCGTCGAAGATGGCCCGGCAGACGGAGGCGCTCTACGAGCTTGCGCTTTCGGGCCGCGCCGATCTGGCGACCGGCCGACGCGTCAAGGTGCTGTACGTCATCGGCCAGCTCGGGTACGGCGGGGCCGAGCGGCAGCTCCTCGAGCTGGCGTCGCGTCTTCCGAGGGACCGCTTCGACCCGCTCGTCTGCGTGCTCTCCGCGCGCGGCCCGCTCGCGGACTCGCTGGAAGCCGCGGGCGTGCCCGTCGTCTCGCTGAACAAGCGCCCCGGCGCCCTCTCCTCCGCGACCGCCGGCCTCATCAGACTCGTGCGCAGCGAGCGTCCCGCCGTCATCCACTCGTACCTCTTCTCCGGGAACTGGCGAGGCCTTCTGGCCGGCCGCCTGACGCGCGTGCCGCTCATCGTCTCGTCGGTGCGCAACGTGGACATCCACGGCCGTCTGTGGATGAACCTCCTGGAGCGCGCGCTGGCCTGCTTCGTGGACCGCATGATCGCCAACGCCGAGGCCGTGAAGGACTACGTGACGCGCGCGCACTGGGTGGCGCGCGAGCGCGTGCACGTCGTGCACAACGGCGTCTCGCCCGAGCGGTCTTCACCGGCGGGCGCTCCGGCGACACCCGTGGCGGAGAGAGGGGACGGCCCGACCGTCGTGATGGTCGCGAGCCTCACGAAGAAGAAGTCGCCGTTCACGTTCCTCGACGCGGCGGTCCTGGTCCGGGAGCGCGTGCCGGACGCCCGGTTCCTCGTCGTCGGCGACGGGCCCCTGCGCGGCGAGCTCGAGGAGCGCGCCAGCCTGCTCGGCCTGTCCGACGCCGTGACGTTCGCCGGGGAGACGCACGACACGCCCGCCGTGCTCGCCGCCGCCGACGTGTCGGTGCTCACCTCGGTCAAGGAGGGATGCTCGAACGTCGTGCTCGAGTCCATGGCGGCGGCGTGCCCGATCGTCGCGACCGCCGTCGGCGGGAACCCCGAGCTCATCGTGGAGGGCGTCACGGGGTTCCTCGTGCCGACGGGCGACGCCGCGGCGGTCGCGGACCGCGTCGCGCGCATCCTGACGGACGGCGCGCTCGGACGGCGCATGGGAGAGGCGGCTCGCGAGCGCGCGATGTCGACGTTCGGCGTCGAGCGCATGGTGGCCCGAACGGTGGAGATCTACACGACGCTCCTGGCGGGGCGGGTCCCGGGGCTCATCCAGTGGGTGGACGCGACGGCGGCCCGGGAGGAGGCGGCGTGAGCGCGCGGAAGCGGCGAGGGTCGTTCTGCAGGCGCCTTGGCGTCTCGATCGCCACGGCGGACCCCGTGGTCCGCGCGGCCGCGCTCCTGCCTGGGCGGGGCGCCGTCGTCCTCCGCTACCACTCCGTGAACGACGACCCCGTATGGGCGCGTGAGTGCGTTCAGGGCAGCCTCGTCGTGCCGACCGCGGTGTTCGACGCGCAGGTCGGCTACCTCGTTGCGCGGCACCGCGTCGTCGGGATCGGCGAGATCGCGGGGGCGATCCGCGACGGGCGGGCGCCCGACCGCCGCTGGGTCGCCATCACGTTCGACGACGGGTACGAGGACAACCACCGCAGCGCGCTCCCGATCCTCAGGAAGCACGGCGCGACCGCGGCGTTCTACGTGACGACGGGCGCGGTCGGCGATGCGCTGCCGCTGTGGACCGTGGCGGTCCGGCGGGCCGTGATGCGGGCGCGCGGGCCGTCGCTCCGACTGTCGTTCCGGGCCGAGGGGCCGCTCGACGTGTCCACCGACGCGGCGCGCGACGCGGCCGCGCGGGAGCTGGCGGCGCGCGTGAAGCGCTGCGGCGAGCCGGAGGCGCGGGCGATCGTCGAGGAGGTCCTCGGCGCGACGGGCGAGCGCGACCGCCCGAGCGGGCGCGTCATGATGAGCTGGGACGAGATTCGCGCGCTGCGCGACGCGGGCATGACCGTCGGAGCGCACTCGGTCGGGCACTGGAACCTCCCGAGCCTCTCCGACGCGGACCTCGAGCGCGAGGTGCACGGGGCCGCCGCGACGCTCGCGCGCGAGTTCGGGTCGCCCGTCGAGCACTTCGCGTACCCGAACGGGCGCACGGACCGGCACTTCGACGCGCGCGTCGCGAGGGTCGTCGCCGACGCGGGGTTCGTCTCGGCCGTGACGTCGGTCTCCGGGGCGGCGTCGCGCTCGTGCTCGGTCTACGCGATCCCGCGCGTCGGGGTGTACACGCGCCACGAGCACCTCGGGCGGCTCGGCGCGGACGTCCACCGCGCTCGGGTGTGCGGCCCGGCGGACCGGTGCGTGCGCGACGTCGCCCGCGCGCTGGGACGGCGAGGACGGACGGCGCAGGTCATCGACGTGAGACGGGGGAGGCGCGCGTGACCGGGGTGCGACTCGACCGCATGGGGCGGCTTGGGCGTCCGGCCAAGGTCGTGTTCTGGGCCGGCTCGTTCGAGCAGGCGGGGACCCAGCGGTTCCTCGTCGAGCTCCTCGCGCGTCTCGACCGCGGCGCCTTTCGGCCGATCGTGTTCTCCGCGCTCAGGCGGGGGGAGCTCCTCCCGACGATCGAGTCGCTCGACGTGCCCGTGCTCGAGTTCGGGACGGGGTCGAGTCTCGCGAGCCCGGCGACCGCGCGGGGGCTCGCGGCCGCCGCGGCGTTCCTCCGGCGGGAGCACGTGGCGATCCTGAACTGCATGCTGGGCATCATCACGCTCTTCGGGCCCTTCGTCGGCCGCGCGGCGGCGGTGCCGGTCGTGATCAACCACCAGCGCAACGCCGCGTACTGGATCCGCGGCCGCGCGCGGGCGGCGACGTACGGCTTCGTGAACCGCAGGCTCGTGGACGCGGTCGCCGTGAACAGTGGCGCGGCCGGCGACGAGCTCGTCTCGCGCTTCGGCGTTCCGCGCGCGAAGGTCGTGGACGTGGGCGCGGGCGTCGACGTCGGGCGGTTCGCCGGAGCTGGCCGTGACGAACGGCTCGCCCGCTCGCTGGGGCTGTCCGGCGGACCGGTCGTCGGCATCGTCGCGAAGCTGTCGGAGGTCAAGGGGCACGAGTGGTTCCTCGAGGCGGCGGCGCGGGTCGCGCGGGAGCGCGGCGACGCGCAGTTCCTCATCGTGGGCGACGGCCCCAGAAGGGCGGAGCTCGAGGCGACGGCGGCCCGCCTCGGTCTTTCGGACCGCGTGGTGTTCGCGGGGGCGAGGAACGACGTGTCCGCGCTCCTCAAGCTCATGAGCGTGTTCGCGCTGTCCTCCGTGTCGGAGGGCTCCCCGAACGCGGTCATGGAGGCGATGGCGGCGGGGCTTCCGGTGGTGGCCACGGACGTCGGGGGCATCCGCGCGGTCGCCGGTGGGAGCGGAGCGGTGCTCGTTGCCCCGCGCGACGCCGACGCGCTCGCGCGCGGCGTCCTCGGCATGCTATCGGACGTCGACGCGGCCGCAGCGGCGGGGCGCGCCGGGCAGCGCGTCGTGCGCGAGCGGCACGACATCGCGCAGGTCGTGCGCAGGGTCGAGCGGCTCTTCGATGATCTCCTCGAGGCCCGCGCGGCCGGGTCGTGCGCGCGCCTCCAGGGCGCGGGCGACGGCGCGCGGAGCGGAAGGGCGGCATGAGGGTCCTGTTCATCACGCAGTACTACCCGCCTGAGACCGGAGCGGCTCCGCTCCGGGCCTTCCACTTCGCCAAGAACCTCGCCGCGCTGGGACACACCGTGACCGTCGTCACGGGCATGCCGAACCACCCGAGCGGGGTCAAGCTGCCGGCATACCGGCGGAAGCTCGCCGCGCGCGAGACGGCTGACGGCGTGAGGATCCGCCACTGCTACCTGTTCGCCACGCCGCGGAAGACGTTCGCGACGAGAATGCTCAACCAGATCTCCTTCGCGCTCACGGCGCTGTTCGGGGGCCTGTTCGCGGGTTCGTGCGACGTCATCCTCGTGACGTCCCCGCCGCTCTTCCTTGGGGTCACGGCGTGGCTCCTCGGCGTCGTGAGGGGCGTTCCGTTCTTCCTCGACGTGCGCGACTACTGGCCGAGGGCGGCCGTGGAGCTCGGCCAGCTTCGCGGCCGGCGCGCGATCGCGCTCGCGGAGGCGCTCGAGCGGTTCGTCGTCCGCAGGGCGTCGACGATCTCGACCGTCACGCCGGGGACGCTTCGCATGATGGTCGAAGGCGGCGTCCCGAGACACCGCGTCGTGCTCGTCCCGAACGGCACCGACACCGACCTCTTCACGCCGGGGCCCGCGGCGGCCGCCTCCGACGGCGGGACGCGCACGGTCCTCTACAGCGGCACGCACGGGCTCATCCACGGCATGGGCGCGATCCTCGACGCCGCGGAGGTCCTGCGCTCGGAGCCCTCCGTTCGCTTCCTGCTCGTCGGCGACGGCGCCGAGAAGGACGAGCTCGTGCGCGAGGCGGCAGAGCGGGGGCTTCCGAACGTCGAGTTCCGCCCGAGCCAGCAGCCCGACGAGCTCGTCGCGACGATCCGCGGCGCGGCGGCGTGCGTCGTGACCGTGGCCCCGGGGGCGTTCGTCGAAACCGTCGTGCCGGTCAAGATGTTCGACTACATGGCCTGCGCCAGGCCCGTCGTCGCCGCCGTGTCCGGCGACGCGAAGGACATCGTCGAGGCCTCGGGCGGCGGCATCGTCGTCGCGCCGGGCGACGGCGCCGGCCTCGCGGAGGCGGTGCGGCGCGTCGTCGGCGACGCGGAGACCGCCGAGAGGCTCGGGCGCGCGGGGCGGAACTTCGTGTGCGGGAAGCACGCGCGCGCGGCGCTCGCCGCGAGGATGGAAGCGGCGCTCCGCGACATCGTCGTGACCGAGAAGTGGCTCGGGCGCGGCAGACTTCGGTTCCGGCGCTACCTCGCCGCGAAGTACGTCCTCGACTGGCTCTTCGCGGCGTGCGCGCTGCTCTTCGGCGCTCCGCTCTTCGCCGCCGTCGCCCTCGCGATCGCCGTCGACTCGCGCGGGAGCATCCTCTTCCGCCAGCGGAGGATCGGGATCCACTCGCACGAGTTCACGATCTTCAAGTTCAGGACGATGCGGCGGGAGACGCCCCACGTGGCCACGGACATCATGGCGTCGGGGCCCGTGGACTACACGACGCGGGTCGGGAGGCTGTTGCGACGGTTCAGCCTGGACGAGCTTCCGAACCTCCTCAACGTGCTCAAGGGCGACATGAGCGTCGTGGGCCCCAGGCCCGCGCTCTACAACCAGCACGAGCTCGTCGACATGCGACGGAGGACCGGCAGCGACCTCATGAGGCCCGGCCTCACGGGGTGGGCGCAGATCAACGGACGGAACCTCATCACGGTGGACGAGAAGGTGCGGCTCGACGCGTTCTACGTCCGCAACTGCTCGATCATGCTGGACGCGAGGATCGTGCTTCGCACCCTGGCGGTCATGCTGAAGGAAGAGGAGCTCGCCCGACGATGACGCAGGCGACGACACCACGCAGGATCGGGGTCCGCGCGGCGCTCGCCGTCGCGCTCATCGTCGCGCTCGCCGCCGCGGCGTACGGGCGGACGTTCGCGACGCTGTGGGGCACGTGGCTCTCGAACCCGAACTACTCCCACGGCCATCTCATACCGCCCGTGACGGCGTTCCTGCTCTGGCTGGAGCGCCGCCGGTTCGCGGAGTCGGTCGGTCCCGGCACCGCGTGGGGGCTCCCGCTCATCGTCGCCGCGCTCGCTGCGCACCTCCTGTCCATCCGGGCCGGCGTGTTCATGACGCAGGGCTACTCGTTCGTGCTGCTGCTCTTCGGCCTCGCGCTCTTCTTCTTCGGCGGCCGCGCGACGCGCGCCGTGTGGTTCGGCATCGGCTACCTCGTCTTCATGCTGCCCATGCCGCCCTTCCTCATGAACGTCGTGAGCTTCAACCTCAAGCTGCTGGCCGCCCGCACGGGAAGCGCGGTCGCGGCGCGGCTCGGCATCCCGCTCGTGCGTTCGGGCGTGACCATTCACATGCCGGCCGGGTCGCTCCGCATCGCCGATCCGTGCAGCGGGCTCCACTCGCTCATCGCGCTCGTGGCGCTCGGCGCGCTGTTCGCGTACCTCACGAAGGGGCCGCTCTGGAAGAGGCTCGTGCTGTTCGCCTCCGCGGTGCCGCTCGCGGTCCTCGCCAACATCGTGCGCATCTCGGTGCTGTGCGCCGTCGCGAACGTGTGGGGCGTGGACGCGGCGGTCGGGTTCTTCCACGACTTCTCGGGGCTTCTTCTCTTCGTCATCGCGTTCGCGGGGCTCGCCGTCGTGAGGGCGCTGCTCAGGTTCGAGGGCGCGCGGAAGGAGGCCGCATGAGGGGCACGGTGAAGGTGGCGGTCGTCGCGGCGCTCCTCGCCGCGGCCGTGCTGGTCATCGCGCTCAACCCGCCCGCGCGGCTTGAGCTCGGGCAGGAGGCGCTCGCGGCGTTCCCCGCGAGGCTCGGCGGCTGGGTGAGCGAGAACGTCGAGTTCGACAGCGTCGTCTACGATGAGCTCGAGGCCGACGCGACGCTCGTCCGGCGCTACAGCCGGGGCGACGGCGCGACGGTGTGGTTCGTCGTCGTGTTCCACCAGAACGACCGGTACGGCGCGCACGACCCGGTCGTCTGCTACACGGCGCACGGCTGGAAGGTGACCGACCAGGGCACGCTGCCCGTTCGCCGCGAGGGCGGGGAGCTCGCCGCGAGGTGGATCCGTCTGGCGATGGGCCACGAGGAGCGCGTCGCGCTCTTCTGGTGGTACACGGCCGGCGATCTGGCAACCGGCGACCACGGCGAGTTCATGTCGCGGATGGCCGCGTCGGGCATGCGCTCGAACAGGACGTTCGGCGCGTTCGCGAGGGTCTCGGCCGTCGTGAGGGACGGGGACCTCGGCGCGGCGCAGGCGCTCGTCAGGGAGTTCGCCGAGGCGGCGCTGCCGCGCCTCTCCGAGGTGTTCACTGCGGATCGGACCGGAGGTGACGATGACACTCGTTGAGCAGGTGAACGCTCTCCTGTGGGGCTGGGCCGAGATGCTGCGCGCGCTCAGACGGCGCGTCGGGGCGGCGCCGCTCCTCGTGTACGCCGCCGCGCAGGTCGCGGTGCTCGTCTCGATCGTGTTCTTCGCGTACCGGCCGTTCTCGGCGTTCGCGGCGCCGGCGCTCGCGTGGCGGTTCGGGCCGCAGGCGTTGCACTACCCGAACAACCTCTTCGTGCTGCGCGCCGCGGTCGGCCAGGCCGACCTGCCGCTCTCGGTGCTGCTCGGGCCGCTCACGGCGGGCGCGGCCGCGGTGCTCTTCGCCTCGCTCTACGCGGGGCGGCCGGAGCGCGTGGGAACGGCGTTCCGATGGGCGGGGGCCGCCTATCTGCCGCTCCTGTGCGTGACGGCGCTCTCGGTGGCGCTGTCCCAGGCCGCGGTGAGGGTTCCGCTCGCGCTGTGGGGGCATCTGGCCGACGCAAGCCCGAACCGCTTCCGCCTCGTTCGGCTCGCGACGATCGCGGTCGTGCTGGCGCTGCAGGCGTTGCTCGTGTACGCCGTCCCGGGCATCGCGGCCGCGCGGCTGCGGCTCGCCGAGGCGCTCGCGCGGAGCGTCCGCACCGCGCTCAGGCAGCCCGTCACCACGTACCTGCTCGTCGCCGTTCCTGCGGCGTTCGAGCTTCTGCCCGCGTGGCTCGCGAGGCAGGGCGAGGCCATCGCGCTTCGGCTGTCGCCGGAGCTTCTCGCGGCCGTGATGGTCCTGTGGATCGCCGTCATCCTCGCCTCGAGCTACGCCGTGATCGGCACGGCGACGCGCGTCTTCGTCCACTCCGCAGAGGACGTCGTGCACGGCATCGCCGACTGGAAGGAGGTCTGATCATGGCGAGGAACGTCAGTCGTCGTTCGCGCGCCTGCACCCTCGCCGCGGCCCTTCTTGCGGTCGTCGCGCTTCTGGCCGCCGGCTGCGGGTCCTCGGAGCTCGAGGACCGCTACGAGGCGGAGCGCATGGCGTGGCGGGCGGGGAAGCTCGCCCAGGCGATGCGGTCCAACCCGGAGCTCATGACCGACGAGATGCTGGCCCGCGTGCGATCGAGCTACGAGGCCATCGTCGCGAGGTACCCCCGGACCGGCGAGCCGACCACGGAGCTGGGGCGCGACATCGCGTCCATCGCGGGACGGAGCCGCCTCGTTCTGGCCGGCATGGCATTCGATCGTGGAGACGCGGACGCCGCGCTCGGGGTGCTCGCGTCCGTGCGCGAGAGCTGCGCGTTCGACCGCGCCCTGTGCGTCGAGGCGCGCCTGACGGCCGGGAGCATGCTCGAGGCGACCGGCCGCTGGGAGGACGCGGCGGAAGAGTACGAGGCGCTGACCGAGGAGTGGCCGCCGGCGGCCGAGGCGTCCGGCGCTCCCGACGCCCGGATCCTCCGCACGCCGATCAAGCTGGCCGCCGGGTACGCCGTGCGCGGAGAGGCCGCGCGCGCGGCGGAGCTCTTCGAGCGGGCGCGGGACTACTACGACCGCTGGATCGGCGAGTGGGAGGGAAGCCCGACCGCCAGGCTCGCGCTCGAGCTCAAAGGGGAGAGCTACGCGCAGGAGGGGCGATTCGCGGACGCCGCCGGCACGCTGGAGCACTTCGACGGGCTGTACGGGAACGAGCAGAACCGCGCCGCCATCTGGCTGCGACTTGCGGAGATCTACTCGGCCGGGCTTCGAAACACCGCCAGGGCCCGCGAGTACTACGAGAAGACCGAAGCCGCGTATCCCTCGAAGGTGTCCGGGGCGACGGCGGCCATCGCCCTGGCCGCGCTCGACATCGATGCTGCGAGGTACCCCGAGGCGCGCGCGCGCCTGGAGCGGGTTCTGGCGGAATTCAGGGGCGAGCCGACGGTCTCGGCCACGGCGATGCACTACCTTGCGCTCTCCTACGAACTCGGGGGCAGTTGGGAAACGGCGGTGGCGCGCTACAACGCGCTGTCCCAGGAGCACCCGGCGACCCTCTACGGCCTGCAGGCTCCGCTTCACGTCGCAAGGCACTACCGCGACGCCGGGCAGGCCGCCGCCGCGGCGAGCGCGTACGAGCGGGCGGTGCAGCACTACCGGCGCGTGAGCGGAGAGTGGCCGTCCACCCCTGCGGACCTCACGGCGAGGAGCTACCTCGTCGAGGCGAGGCTCGACCAGGGGAAGTGGGAGGAGGCCGCCGAGACGCTCGTGGAGACCGCGGGAGGCCTGCCGGGTTCGGAAGCGGCGCCCGGCATGCTGCTGCAGGCGGCGGCCCTGTACGCTTCGAAGCTTGGAGACGAGGCGCGGGCGCGCGAACTCCTCGCGCGCGTTCGCGCCGGCCACGCGGGAACGGCGGCCGGCGAGGAAGCGAAGGCGAGGCTTGACGCGCTGGACCGGCGCGGCCGGTGACGGAGTGAGTTCATGGACGCAGTCTCCGCGTTGATCCTCATTGCGGTCGCCGCCTGCCTGGCGGGCGGTGTCGCCGCGCTCGCGCGCCCGGGGCCGCGCGTGAGCCGCGTGTCGTTCGCGCTCGGCGCGTTCGGCGCGGCCGCGTGGCTCTTCGCCATCGGCTCTGTGCGCGTGAGTCCGTCGGCGTCCGTGGCCGCGCTGCGCGCGCGCGCCGCGTGCGCGGCGGCGGCCGCCGTGCCTCTCCCCTGGACGGTTCTTCTTCTGGCGTACGCCCGCGAGAACGGGGCGCGCGTCGTCCGCGCGTGGCGGCCCTACCTCGTCCTGGCGGCGCTGGCGGCGGCGTTCTTCGTCGCGAAGAGCCTCGACGGGAGCGTGCTGTTCGGGATCGCGGGCGCCGATGACGGGCACGTGCTCGTGTTCGGGCCCGCCGGGCGGGCCATGATCGTCTATCTGATCGCATCGGTCCTCGCGCTGCTCTTCAACCTCGAGGTGACGCTGCGGGCGGCGAGGCCCGACGCGTTCCCTCGACTCAAGCATGCCGCGCTCGGCCTGTTCGCCGCGCTGGCCTATCACGCGTTCGTGCTCTCGGCAGCGCTTCTCTACTCGCGGGTGCGCGTGTCGCTCCTCGCGGTGGGCGCCGTGCCGGCGCTCGCGGCGATGGCGCTCATCGGCTACTCCGTCGCTCGGAGGAGGCTCGCCGGCGCCGCCGTGCGCGTCGGCCGCCCGGTGTTCTACGCCTCGTTCACGGCCTTCGCGGCCGGCGCCTACCTGCTGGCCGTCGGCCTCGTCGCGCTCATCGTCCGGACGCTGGGCCTGAGCCTCCCGACGGCGCCGCTCGTCGCGGTCTCCTTCCTGGCGCTCACCGCTCTGGCCGCGCTCCTGAGCTCGACGCGCGTCCGCCGCCACATGCGGAGGTTCGTGGACTCGAACTTCCACCTGTCGCGGCACGACTACCGGCGCGAGTGGGCGCGCGCGTCGAGGGTCATGGCGTCGGGGGTGGATGAGGCGGAGATCGTCGAGAGCGTGCGGGCGCTCGTGGCCGACGCGCTCGACGCGGCGCCGGTCGAGGTCGCGCTCGTCGAGAACGAGGCGCGGGGCCCCCTGTTCTTCGGCGACCGCGCGTTCGACGCCCGGTTGAGCGACGCGCTGGGGGACGACGCGCTCCTCGGGGTCCTGGACGCGCGGCGGGCCGCCGTGAGGATCGGCGGCGGCGAGCGCGAGCTGCGCGCGTGGGCCGGGCGCCACGCCGAGGCGCTCGAGCGCTCGGGCCACGAGATCGCCGGTCCGCTCCTCGCCGGCGCGGAGCTTGTCGGGATCGTGCTCGTCGGGCCGCGGCGCGCGGGCGGGCACACGAGCGAGGACCTCGATCTGCTCACGACCATCGGGCTTCAGGCCGGCAACGCGCTCCTTGCGGCGCGGCTCGCGACGCGGATGGCGGAAGGCAGGGAGCTCGAGACCCTGCACAGGGTCTCCGCGTTCGTCGTGCACGATCTCAAGAACTGCATCACCGGGCTCTCGATGCTGCTTGGGAACGCCAGGACGCGGCTCGAGGACCCCGAGTTCAGGGCGAGCTGTCTCGAGGCGATCGCCGAGTCCATCGGCTCGATGGAGCGCATCGTCGCCCGCGTGGGCGGCGCGCAGGGCGAGCAGGCCGCCGCGGCGCGTTCCGGGCTCGCGGACGCCGTGCGCGAGGCGATCGACGGGGCGGGGCTGGGGGGACCGACGTCGCCGGTCGTCGTGCGCATGTCGGTGCCCGAGGACCTCGCCGTCGCGGCCGCGCGCGGCGACGTCGCGATCGTGCTGCGCAATCTGCTCCGGAACGCGCGCGAGGCGCTGGACGGGCATGGCCAGATCGACATCCACGCGGAACGCTGCGGCAATGCCAGCGTGGTGGTCAGGGTCTCGGACAACGGTCCGGGGATCCCGGAACGGCTCATCGAGAGCGGCGCGCTGTTCAGGCCGTTCAGGACCACGAAGGAAGGCGGCCTCGGGATCGGGTTGTACCACTGCCGGGAGCTCGTGAGGAGCTGCGGCGGCGGGATCCGGGCGTTCAACGGCGCGCGCGGGGCGGTCTTCGAGATCGTCCTGCCTCAGGCCGGCTGAGCGAGGTCGGGCGGCGCATCGCCGCGCGGGCCGGAGGCTACGAGGTGACGATGGCGGAACGCAGGCGCGTGCTCATCGTGGACGACGACGCGGTCATCCGCTCGCAGCTCGGCTGGGCGCTGTCCGACGAGTACGACGTGTCGTCGGCCGCCACGGCGGCGGACGCGCTTCGGGAGCTCCGCGAGCGCTCCCCGGACGTCGTCACGCTCGACCTGTCGCTCACGGCAAGGCCGGGGGAGTCCGAGGAGGGGCTCGACATCCTCGCGGCGGCGCAGGAGTGCCGCCGTCCCCCGAAGGTCGTGATGCTCACCGGCAGCACGCAGCGGGAGCACGCCGTCCGCGCGATCGACCTCGGCGCATTCGACTACTGCGAGAAGCCGGTGGACGTCGGTGAGCTTCTCGTCCTCCTGCGGCGCGCGATCCGGGTGCGCGACCTCGAGGGGACGGGCGAGCCTGAGGAGGCAGATCGGCGCGTCGAGGGCCCGCGTGGCATGGTGGGCTCCTGTCCGGCGATGGCCGAGGCGCTCGCGCTCATCAGGACCGCCGCGGCGACGGACGCTCCGGTGCTCCTCATCGGGGAGTCGGGGACGGGGAAGCGGCGGGCCGCGAGGACGATCCACGAGCTCTCGGCGCGCGCCGGGGGGCCGTTCGTGGCGGTGGACGCTTCGGCGCTGCCCGAGCGGGCCATGGAGGATGACGTGTTCGGGCCGGCATCGAACGGGCGGCCGCCCGGCGGGCTGCTCGCGGAGGCGCGAGACGGGACGCTCTACATCGCGAACCTCCGGTCGCTTCCGCCGTCGGCGCAGGCGAGGCTTGCCGCGTTTCTCGCGTCCGTCGAGCCGGGGCGGGACGCGCGGATCGTCGCGTCGTCCGACAGCCCGCTCGACAGCGATGCGCGTACCGGGCGTTTCCGCGGCGATCTGTACTGCAGGCTGGCCGTCATCGCGATCCCGCTCCCCCCCGTGCGGGAGCGTCAGATGGACGTTCTCGCCCTGGCCGAGGCGGCGCTCGAGTCGGCTGCGCTCGCGGAGGGGCGTCGGACGGTCGGGTTCACGAAGGCGGCCGAGCGGGCGATGCTGGCGCACGACTGGCCGGAGAACGTCACGGAGGTCGAGGCGCGCGTGCGGCGCGCCGTCATCATGGCGCGGGGGCGGCTCGTGTCGGCCACCGACCTGGGCCTTCCCGGCGACGCGGCGAACGGCCGGGAGCACACGCTCACCGAGGTCAGGAACGGGGCCGAGCGCGAGCTCCTGGAGAGCGCGCTGCGGGAGACGGGCGGGAACGTCTCCCGGGCGGCAAGGGCCATCGGCGTGAGCAGGCCGACGCTCTACGACCTCATGAGGAAGCACGGGATCACGGCCACCCGGTTCAAGGGCCGCCCGAGGCAGCACGCCGGATAGCCGACGCTCGGGCTCGGCTGCCGGCGTGACGCGCCGGCCAGCCGCCTTGACAGCGCTGAGGACGCTCCCTAGAATGGCCCCTGCCCGCGGGGGCGACGGGTGCCTCGGCGGCAACACCGGCCCACGACAGCGAGGGGGCGACCCATGGTTCGCGGCATGCCACTCCTGTTCCTTCTCACGCTCGCGGCGGCCTCGCTCGCGCTGCCCGGCAGCGCGGGTGCGCAGACCGGCGGGCTCGTGATCACATCGCAGCCTCCGGGAGCGGTGGTCGAGCTGTCCGGGGAGCACGTGCTGCGCGGCGTCACGCCGTGGCGGCTGGACAGGCCGCTCTGGGGCGCGTACGAGGTGCGGGCGTTCAAGGCGGGGCACGAGATGTGGGAGGGGTACGTGGTTCTCTCCGCCACGCGGACGGACTCGCTGTCCATCCGCATGGTGAGGAAGACCCCGCTCCGCGCGGGGTTCCGATCGGCGATCCTGCCGGGCTGGGGCCAGCACTACACGGGACAGGGCGGCAAAGGAGCGGCGTTCGCCGTCGCGCAGGCGGCGGCGCTGGCCGGCGTCCTGTGGACGGACGCGAAGCGCCAGACCGCGGAGGAGCGGTACAACGCCGCCGCTGCGGCGTACGACGCCGCGACGCAGATCGACGACATCCAGGAGAAGTACGCCGAGCTGTTGCGCCGTTACGACGATCTCAACACGTGGCACGAGCAGCGGAAGCGGTGGTCCTACGCGGCGGCCGCCATCTGGCTGGTGAACGTGCTGGACGCGACGCTGCTGTTTCCCTCGTATGGAGAGGGCCGCTTCGCGGTCACCGACGGCCCTGGGCCCGGGTTCTTCGCGTCCATGGACGCGGACCGGACCACGTTCGGCGTCGCGTTCGGGTTCTAGCGACACCCTGGAGGTTCCCCCGATGAAGAGGCGCATTGGGTTCGCTGTCCTTCTGGCGGCGCTGGGCGCGGCGGCCCTGACAGGCTGCTTCCGCGAACTCGCGTCGCCCGACCACGACAACCCGCTCGACCCGGACAACCCCGGCACGTCGTCGGGGATCCCGGGGAAGCCGACCGGGCTCACGGCGGTCGTGTCCGACCGGCTGGTGGTCCTCTCGTGGGCGATGGACGACACGACCGGCGTGGCGAGCTACAGGGTCTATCGCTGGGCGGTCGAGGCCGGCGAGGAGGAGGACTACGAGCTGCTCCGCACCGTGACGAGGAGGCGCTGTGAGGACTCGGGTGTGCGCAACGGCCAGGAGTACTCCTACAAAGTCTCCGGCGTGAACGTGCTGGGCCTCGAGGGACGGCTCTCGCGCCCGCTTTCGGTCACGCCGCGCGCGTTCGGCATCCTGATCGCCGGCGGCAGGCCGAAGACGTCCACTCGTGACGTCACGATCACGATGTCCGCCCCGTCGACGACCGAGCTCATGAGGGTCTCGAACTCGGCCTCGGTCGACGGGTCCCCGTGGGTGCCGTATCAGGCCAACTACTCGTGGCAGCTCCCGGCGGGCGACGGCGTGAAGACGGTGTACGCCCAGTTCCGGGACTCCGGTGACAGCCAGTCGCTGGTCGTCAGCGACGACATCGAGCTCGACACGCGGGCCGCGATCTCGTCGGTGACCGAGGACACGGGCGGCCTCGTGAAGCAGGCCGGAGACGTCATCCACTTCAGCGTCTCGGCGGGGGAGCCCCACGGCACCGCGTGGGTGACCCTCGGGTCGTCCGTGTCGGGGATCACGCTCTACGACGACGGAACCCATGGAGACGCGCAGGCCGGCAACGGCGTGTACGAGCGCGACTACGCGGTCGAGCACGGCGTCGAAGTCGTGAACGCCGCGGTGCACGGCGGGTTCATCGACGAGGTGGGGAACGACGCGCCGACCGCGCTGGCGCCGGGGACCGTGACGATCCAGACGCCGCCGAACGCCGTGACGCTCGCTCTGCCGGTGGCGCTGTCGAAGCGGAGCATCGCGCTCTCCTGGAGCCGGAGCAACGATGCCGACTTCGCGCGGTACAAGCTCTACAGGTCTCCCGTTCCTGGCGTGGCAACGTCCCCGCAGCGCAGGCTCATCGCCGACATACGGGACGCCAACGACACCGAGTTCACGGACACGGGGCTTGAGCCCGATCGCACCTACCACTACGCTGTGTACGTGTTCGACGCCATCGGGCTGTCCACCATCAGCAACGAGCGGTCCGGCACGACGCTTGCGAACGAGCCCCCGGATCCGGTGGAGCTCTACACACCGTGGTCGCCGGACAGCACCTCGCTCGTTCTCAGCTGGTCCCGGAGCCAGGAGGACGACTTCCTGGAGTACGAGGTCATAGGCTGGGAACAGGTTCCCCCAAGTCCCCCGAGCACCGGCGAGAAGCGCGTCCTCGCGCGCATCACCGTCCCGAGCGAGACGTTCTACACGCACACCTCGCTTCTGGAGACGGTCGTGTACTGGTACGAGGTCGCTGTGGTTGACTCGTTCGGGGCGCGCTCGCTGTCCAACGTTGTCTCCGCCACGCCGAGGCCGTCCTTCAGGTAAGAGCGGTCCCGGCGGACACAGCGCGGTTGGTGTTCCCACGAAGCCCGGTCGCAGTGGCGGCCGGGCTTCTTCGTTGTTTCACTGATGTAACCTCCCACCCGGCACAGTTTGTGCATCTCAGCAAGTGCAGGTCGAGCCTCCGGCGTTTGACAAAGGAACTCAGGTGAAGCGGGACCTTGCGGGGCCGCGCAGGCATACCAAGAAGCCTCGGTCGCGCTGGGTCGAGCGGATCCCCCCACATCCGCTGGCCCAAGGGTCTTCCACGCATCTGGCAACCCCCTATGCACCCGCCTCCGGCCTCGCGGGTCCCGCCTGAAGTCCTTCACTCGCCACTCGAGAGGCTCCGATGGGATGTCGAGCATCAGGGCGAGAGCGCGCCGCGGCCGCACTGGCGGCCGCGGCCGCTCTATGGTTCAGCTCCGCCGCCGCCGTCGCCGACGGCACCACTCGCGCCGTGACCTCTCACGTGCTCGTGGGCATGTCCCCCCAGACGTCCTTCTCGGTGATCCTGAACGGCGCGCCCTCGAGTGCCGTCTCGGTCGAGTCGGATGAACTCGGAATCCTGGCGTTCACCGTAGACGACGACGGGCTTCCGGGCGGCGGGATCGTCGTGACGGTCCTCGCATCGGGCGCGCCCGTCATCTCGCACCTCGAGGTCCTCGACGTCACGCCGACCTCGGCGACGATCGCATGGACGACCGACGCTCCCGCCACGTCCCAGGTCGAGTACGGTCCCTCTCCGGACCTCGGGAACCTGACGCCGCTCGACGGGGACCTTGTGACCAGCCACGCGGTCGCTCTCGAGGGTCTGACGCCGGGAACCCCATACCGTGTGCGGGCGCGCTCGAGCAGCGCCGAAGGAGTGCCGGCCGTTCCTGTGGAGACGCTGTTCGAGACGCTCCCGCTCGCGCAGACGGGGCCGCCGATCATCTGGGGGGTCTCGGCACGGACCGTCTCGTCGTTCTACGTCACGGTCATCTGGGACACGGACCGCCCCGCGACGTCCAAGGTCCGATACGGGATCCGGGGAGTCCTTGACCTCGAAACGCCGGTCGACACCACGCTCGTGGTGAACCACCGCGTGCTGGTCGGGCCGGTCGTCCCTGAGGCGGAGTACGCGTTCGTGGCCATGAGCGCGTGCGGCGCGGACACCGCCGCGTGCGCTCCGGGGTTCTTCCGGACGCCGGGCTTCGACGTCGTGCTCGCCCCTGAGCTCAAGGCTCCCACGATCACGCGGGCGCGGGCCGACACGGTGCAGGACACGAGGGCGGTCCTCCGATGGGCGACCGACCGGCCCTGCTCGACCTGGGTGGAGCTTGCAGGCAACCCGGAACCCGTGGGCGTGTGGCCCGGGATGCCTGCCGGCGGGAGCAGCTATCAGGTGGAGGTCAGCGGGCTTGCGCCGAACACCGTGTACCACTACAGGGTGTGCGCCGTTGACGAGGCATGCGCGTTCGCGGCGACCGCAGCTGACAGCTTCACGACCGCTCCGACGAGGAGGGACTCGGCCCCCGGGACACCGCATGCCGTTCTCCCTGGAGAGGGTGATGACGCGACGATGGTGTCATCGCTGAACGGCGGTGTCGTCGCAACCCTGTCGCTCGCAGTGTGGCCGAACCCGGCCGTGCAGGATGCCGCGCTCGCGTTCCTTCTCCCCGAGGCGGGGCACGCCCGAGTCGCCGTCTACACCGTGGGCGGGCGCCTCGTCCGGGTCATCGCCGACGACGTGTTCTCCGCGGGCCCGCACTCCGCGACGTGGGACCTCACGACCGGCGACGGGGTGCCGGCGTCGTCCGGGGCCTACGTGTGCGCGGTCGAGTCGGGAGGCGCCGTGGCGAAGAGGAAGATCGTGGCTCTCCGATAGGACTCCCGGCAGATTCTCGCGCCTGTAACATCTTATGCCACAGCGAGTTGCTCGTTGCGCCCCACAAGCACACAAGATTGCTCTTGTCTAGAAGTCGGCCCCCATGCTAGTATTGACAATAGGCGGATAAGAACCCATTGTCATTGCTCGGACACTCGAAGGAGGCCGCATCATGAGGACCCTGATCATCCTCGTCGCGATGGCCGCGGTCGTTGCCGCCGCCGTTCCTGCAAGCGCCGGGCTTCTCAGCGACTGGTTCGGTGTGACGCTCTCCGTGGGGGGGACAGGGACGTTCAATCACAGCTGGGCGCCGGTCTCGTCCACGGCGGACTACTTCGTGGACGACAACTGGAGCACGTACTTCGGGAGAACGCCGCACGGCGGCGAGCTGTTCGACATCGAGGCGATCTACTTCGACAACGACGCCGACCATGCCTACATCGCCGTCGTGACCTCCTTCAAGGTCCCGACGGGCGTGTCGTACCTCGGTTCGGTCGTGCGCGCCGGCGACCTGGCGATGGACCTCGGTGGCGGATCGCATGAGATGGGCGTGGACATCGACGGGAACACCGGACGGATCGCGGCGACCTCTCCGGGCAACTGGTTCCAGTCCAACACGGTGTATCTCGCGGAAACGGGCCCCACGAACTTCGCCGGCGGCGTGACGCTCGGGCATGCGACGCTGAACGCCTACAACTACGGTCTCACCGAGCGCGGCAAGCCGACGTACGTGTTCGAGCTCACGCTCGACCGCTCCCTCATCGGGGGCGCCGACGGGGACGCCATCGGTCTTCTGTGGACGATGGGTTGCCGCAACGACGTGATCCGGCTCACAGGGAGCTTCGACGGCGGGGAGACGCCGCCGGTGCCTGAGCCCGGGACGCTCATGCTGCTCGGCACGGGGCTCCTGGGGATGGTCGGCCTGGTGAGACGGCGCCGCGGCTAGATCTCGAACAACGGCGGACAGAAGCAGGGAGCAGGGATCGGTGATCCCTGCTCCCTTGCTTTGTGTGCCCTGCCTGCGCCGTGGTCCGCGGGATCAGTCCTTCCAGCCCTGGTTGTCGAGGAGCTGCTCGGTGGGAACATCCCTCGTGACGCGGGCGGGAGCGCCCATGACCACCTTGCGCGGCGGCGCGTCCCGCGTAAGCACGGAGCCCGCCGCCACCACGGCGTCGGAGCCGACGGTCCTCCCAGGGAGGATCACGCAGCCTGCGCCGATGCGGCCGCCTCTCTCCACGGTGACACCTTTGAAGTGCTTGAAGCGCTCCTGGGTTCTCCCGATGAAGTTGTCGTTCGACGTCGCAACGCCAGGGGCCACGAACACGCGGTCCCCAAGCTCCGAGTAGGCCGTGATGTAGCACTCGCTCTCGAGCTTGCAGTATCGGCCGATCGCGCACTTGTTCTCGACCGTGACGCCGCGTCCGACGATCGTGTAGTCGCCGATCGTCACATCCTCGCGCACCGAGGCGAGGTCCGCGACGAGCACGTGGTGGCCCAGCCGGCAGCCGGCGTACACGACCACCGAGGTTCCGATGATGCAGCCGTCGCCGACGACCGCCGGCGGCACGCTCCTGCCGTCCGTCGTGGCGCTCTGGGCCGCCTTCATGGGCAGCTTCCCGACGACCGTCCCGTCGTCGATCCTCACCCTGTCGCCGATCACCGTCCCGGCGTGGATCACGACGTTGTTGCCGATTGCGCAGTCGCAGCCCACGCGGACATCGGGACCGATGACCGAGAAGTACCCGATCGTGGTTCCGCGGCCGACTGTCGCCTTGGGATCTACGTATCGTTCCATGCGCGCCCTTCCCTGGCGGCCGCGCCGCCCCGCAGTCACCGACCGCCCGCTCTTCGGAGATCCTACTCGATGGGCACCGGCAGGCCGCCGTTCCTGAGTGACCTCTCCGCCGCGTCGAGCACGCGGACCACGCGGAGCCCGTCCCTGCCGTCCGTGCGCGGCTTGGTCCGCGCTTCGACACAGTCGATGAAGTGGGCGCACTCAGCCTTCAGGGGCTCCACCATGTCGATGACCGGCGCCGTCACCTCACCGAACCGGAGGGTGAACGAGTCGGAGTAGCCCACGCACGTGCCGTTGAGGTCAACGCCGCGATCGTAGATGCGGATCTTCTCGGACGGCTCGGCGTCATCGAACACGACCATCTTCTCGCTTCCGACGAGCGTCGTCCGCCGGACCTTGTGGGGGTCGAGCCACGAGACATGAACCTGCGCCAGCCGGTCATCCCGGAATCGCATGTGGAGGAACGCCACGTCCTCGATCCCGGGCTGGATGTACGCGGCTCCCCGGGCGGCCACCTCCACCGGCGCGTCTCCCAGCACGTGGAGAGCCACGGAGATGTCGTGCGGGGCGAAGCTCCAGAGCGCGTTCTCGTCGGTCCGGATCCTGCCGAGGTTCAGGCGCTGCGAGTACAGGTAGTACACCTTGCCGACCTCGCCGCTCGTCACGAGCTGCTTCATCTTCTCGACAGCAGGGTGGTAGATGAGCAGATGCCCGACCATGAGCACGCGGTGCTCCGCCTCCGCGAGCCGCACCAGTTCCTCGGCGTCGGCGACGGACAGCGTCATCGGCTTCTCAACGAACACGTCCTTCCCGGACAGGATGGCGCGCCGTGCCAGGTCGAAGTGCGTGCGCGCGGACGAGGCGATCGCGACGGCCGCGATGGAGGGATCGGAGAGGACGCTCTCGGCGTCCGCGCTGACCTCGACGCCCCGCGCTCCGTTCAGGGCCGCATGGCACCTCGAGAGATCCGGGTCGCAGACCGTCCTGAGGGTCGCGTTCCTGAGGCGCAGGAAGGTGCGAAGGAGGTTCTTCCCCCACGCTCCGACGCCAAGGAGTGCCAGGTCGACCATGATGTGCCCCCAACATCGCCGAAGGACCGAGCGGACTCCCGTCCGGTTCAGCATCGCGCTCCGTTCGGCGCTCCCATCCTGTGCCCGGACGCGCGACTCTACCCGGTGGCCCGAGTGCGGACAACCGGGTTCTGCAAGTTGCGTACCAGCGGAGGACCGCGCGCGTCCGGGCCGGAGCGCTTGACGGCACCTCGCTGTCGGCGTAAGCTCACACACATTCAGGAATCGGCAGCCGAAGAACGAGACCGGGCGCCCGGTGGCCCGGTCATCCCCCGCGTGCGGGAAGGAGAGGAAGGCGTGGACCGAACGGAACTTCTGTTCAAGGAGCTCACGGAGGCGGTGGGGGTTCCCGGCTTCGAGGAAGAGGTGGCGGACATCATGGCCGCCCACCTCAAGGGCACGGCGTCGGTGACCTACGACAGACTGGGCAGTCTCGTGGCGGAGAAGCGAGGGAAGACGCGCGAGCCGAAGGTCATGATCGCCGGCCACATGGACGAGGTCGGGTTCATGGTCAAGTCCGTCACGAAGGACGGGTACATCAAGTTCCTGCCTCTCGGCGGGTGGTGGGGGCACGTTGTGCTCGCACAGCGAGTCATCGTGAGGACGCGCAAGGGCGACATCGTCGGCGTGACGGGCTCCAAGGCGCCGCACGTCCTCAAGCAGGAGGAGCGGGCGAAGGTCATCGACCTCCAGGACATGTACATCGACGTGGGGGCGACGAGCGACTTCGACGTGAAGAAGAAGCTCGGCATCCGGCTGGGCGATCCCATCGTGCCGGTGGGCGAGTTCACGATCCTGGGCAACAAGCAGACCTACCTCGCGAAGGCGTGGGACGACAGGATCGGTTGCGCGGCGGTGATCGATGTCCTCACGAAGGTGGGGAAGGGCCATCCCAACACGCTCTACGGCGTCGGGACGGTCCAGGAGGAGGTCGGCCTGCGCGGCGCGCGCACGAGCGCGAACATGGTGGACCCGGACGTGGGATTCGCCGTGGACGTCTGCATCGCGATGGACACGCCGGGGATGGATGGCACCGACGAGAAGCTCGGCGCCGGCGCCGGCATTCTCGTGTTCGACGGGAGCGTCATCCCGAACAGGCGACTGCGCGACCTTGTCATCGAGACGGCCGAGAAGAGCAAGATCCCGTTCTTCCTCACGGCCCTGGAGCGGGGCGGGACCGACAGCGGCCTCATCCATCTGAACAGGAAGGGCGTGCCCTGTTTGACGTTCGGCGTGCCGGCCCGCTACATCCACGGGCACGTCGGGATCATCCACAGGAAGGACTACGACTGCGTCGTCCGTCTCATCATTGAGGTGGTGAAGAAGCTGGACGCGGAGACCGTGGCGTCGCTGACGAGGAGTTGACGCGGGCGACCTGCCGTGCGCCGGGGCTCACGCCGGTCGCGCGGGGAACGGAGTCGCGATGGCTCGAGCCGAGCCGCTGTTCGGCACGCCGAAGTGCCTCATCGGCGTGGTGCACGTCATGTCGTTGCCGGGCAGCCCGGGATGGTCGGGCCCGATGGTGGATGTGTCGCGCCGGGCCGTCGAGGACGCGACGACGCTTGAGCGCGCCGGGTTCGACGCCGTGATCGTGGAGAACTACGGCGATGCGCCGTTCTCGCGCGGGTTCGCCGGGCGCGGCGCCATCGCGGGACTCGCGGCGGTGGGCGCGCGCGTGTCCGACAGCGTCCGCGTGCCCGTCGGCGTGAACGTGCTCAGGAACGACGCGGAGTCGGCGGTGGCGATCGCCGCGGCCGCCGGGGGCGCGTTCATCCGCGTGAACGTGCACGTCGGGGCGGCCGTGACCGACCAGGGCGTCGTGCATGGGGCGGCGTTCCGGACCATGCGTGCGATCCGCTGCATGGCTCCCGGGCTGCTCGTGCTCGCGGACGTTCTCGTGAAGCACGCGCGGCCGCTGGGCGAGACGGACCCGGGGCGCATCGCGCGGGACACCGTGGAGCGTGGCCTGGCGCATGCGCTCATCGTGACGGGACCGGCGACGGGCTCGGAGACGCCGATGGAGCGCGTCATCGCTGTCCGGGCCGCCGTCCCCGGCGTGCCCGTGCTCGTCGGGAGCGGCGTGACCGCGGCCTCCGTAGCCGGTGTGCTCGAGGCCTGCGACGGCGTGATCGTGGGGAGCGCGGTGATGCGCGACGGACGGGCCGGTGGGCCCGCGGTGCTCGAGCGGGCGGCGTCCTTCGTCGCGGCGGCGAGGGCCGGGAGGCGCTGATGCTCAGGATCTACGACACGATGGCCGGGAAGAAGAAGGACTTCGTCCCGGTGCGCGAGGGAAAGGTCAGCATGTACTTCTGCGGCCTCACCGTGCAGTCCGAGCCGCATGTCGGACACATGCGTGTCGCCATCGTGGCCGATGTCTTCAAGCGCTACCTCACGTTCAAGGGCTACGATGTCACCTTCTGCGTGAACTTCACGGACATCGACGACAAGATCATCGAGAAGGCGACTGCCGAAGGGGTCCCCTACACCGAGATCGCCCGGCGCAACATCGACCGATTCATGGAGTTCCTGTCGTTCCTCGGGGCCAGGCCGGCGGACCACTACCCGCGGGCGACGGCCCACATCCCCGAGATCATCGCAATGGTCCAGAGGCTCATCGAAAGGGGCGTCGCCTACGAGTCCGGCGGATGCGTGTACTTCGAGGTGAGGAAGTGGCCGGGTTACGGCAAGCTCTCGAAGCGGAACCTCGATGACCTCATCGCCGGCGCGAGCGAGCGCGTCGAGTCCGACGAGCGGAAGCGGCATCCCGAGGACTTCGCAGTCTGGAAGGCCGCGAAAGATGGCGAACCGAGCTGGCCGAGCCCGTGGGGCAACGGCCGCCCCGGATGGCACATCGAGTGCTCCGCGATGTCGATGAAGTACCTCGGTGAGCACTTCGACATCCACGGCGGCGGTACGGAGCTCATCTTCCCCCACCACGAGAACGAGGTCGCGCAGTCCGAGGCGGCGACCGGGAAGCCCTACGTCAATCACTGGGTCCACCACGGCCTCGTGAACCTGACAGGCGAGAAGATGTCCAAGTCGACGGGGCACTTCCGGACGATGGCCGAGATCTCAGAGCGGTTTCCGGCGGACGTCGTGCGGTTCTACTTGCTCTCGACGTACTACCGTTCGGAGATCGAGTTCTCGGAGGAGAGGCTCGCGGAGGCCCGCACGGCCGTGGAGCGATTCGAGAACCTGTTCCGCACGCTCACTCGGGTCGCGGGCACCGAAGGGGAGGGGGCGGTCGCCAGCCAGGCATCACCGGCCGTCGCGAGCGCGCGCGGGCGGTTCCTCGAAGCGATGGACGATGATCTCAACACGGCGCAGGCCATCGGGCACCTGTTCGACCTTGTGCGCGCGCTGAACCAGGAGGTGGACGGGGGGGCCGCTCCTGCGAGCCTGCGCGCGGACCGAGCGGTCCTGCGGGAGCTTCTGGGCATCCTGGGGCTCCTCGAGGGCGTGCGCGGGGAGGCCGCGGAAGTGCCGGAGTGCGTCACGCAACTCATCAGGGAGCGGGTGGAGGCGCGCCGCTTGAAGGACTGGGCGCGGGCCGATGCGATCAGGGCGGAGGTGGAGGCCGCGGGCTACAGCATCGAGGACACACCGGCGGGCCCCGTGGCACGCGCAGTCAAATAGTGACTTTCGGTCGCCAACCCCGTTGTGCGTCGCCCCGAGTTTTCCGTTGACAGCCCATCCGAAGCGGGATAACCTTTTGCGTTTGCAGCTGGCGGCCCCGAACAGCACCGCCAGCGGCGGTGCTGTACGCACCCAAGCTGGCGTAGCTCAATGGTAGAGCGCCTCACTTGTAATGAGGGGGTTGGGGGTTCGATTCCTCTCGCCAGCTCCAGACAGACGGATGAGAAGTCCGCGCGGGCGAGACACGCAGCGCGGGGCGGTGAGGATCGGGGAGGTTCCCGAGTGGTCAAAGGGAACAGACTGTAAATCTGTCGGCGAAGCCTTCGGAGGTTCGAATCCTCCCCTCCCCACCATCAGGGACCGGTTCTTTGGGATCGCTTGCTGGAACGCGCGGGAATAGCTCAGCTGGCTAGAGCGTCAGCCTTCCAAGCTGAGGGTCGCGGGTTCGAATCCCGTTTCCCGCTCCAGAGAACAGACCCGCTCTCGAGCTGTGGGCTTGACGGCTGCGGGGCGCCTTGATAGACTCGTCGGACGGCCATTGCGCGGCCGGCGGGCGCCGGCTTGAGATGTGTGAGGCGCCCACGTAGCTCAGTTGGCAGAGCGCATCCTTGGTAAGGATGAGGTCACCGGTTCAATCCCGGTCGTGGGCTCCATCCCAGCGCTCTCCCCACGTCGAGTTGCGGGGCCTGCGCCGCTGGGTCGATGAAGGACGATGTATCCCCTACGGAGGGACCGATGGCGAAGCAGAAGTTCGAGCGGACGAAGCCTCACATCAACGTGGGGACGATCGGGCACGTGGACCACGGGAAGACGACGCTGACGGCGGCGATCACGAAGGTCCTTGAGCAGAAGGGCCTGTCG
>VGIX01000010.1 GCA_016867725.1 Candidatus Effluviviaceae Genus I sp. | reverse complement strand
AAGGACGCCTGCGTGAAGGCGCAGGCAGCCCTCGAGACCGGTCGAAGCGAACGGTCGGCGCTCGAGGCGGAAGTGAGCAGGCTCAGGACGGAGCTTGCCGAACTCGAAGGGAAGCCGGCGGAGCTCAAGGCGCGACTTCACAGCCTCAAGAAGGGCAGCGGCCGTTAGAAGCGAGGCGGCGTGCACGAGAGGGAGTGACGATCCATGAAGCTCAGAATGGCTGTCGCACTGCTCCTCCTCGCCTCGCTCGCTGCGGCCTCGGGCTGCGCGGGCGTGACGAGACCGGCGGATCCGACGAGGGGCGAGTACTACACGGAGAAGGAGTTCCAGAAGCTGTCGAAGGCGCAGCGCATCGCGTACTGCGCGGCGCTCGAGGAGGAGGCGGCGAAGCAACGGGGTTGCTCCGACAAGGCCCGGGGCGACCTTGAGAAGGAACAGGCGGCGTCGCGCGAGCTCAACGAGCGGCTCGCCCAGCTCAGGCCCGAGCACGAGCGCCTCGCGTTCGAGACGGCGGCGCTCCAGAGCGAGGTCGACTACTTCGAGGGCCTGCCGAGGACGTACGTCGTCCAGCGGGGAGACTACCTCACGAAGATCTCGGCGCTCGAGGAGATCTACCTGGACCGCCTGAAGTGGCGCAGGATCTACCGCGCGAACCGGGGCGTCATCGGGGGCGACCCGAACCTCATCCGGCCGGGTCAGGAGCTGACCATTCCAAGGGACTGGCCGACCCAGGTCGAGGTGAAGCCCGGGGAGAGCCTGTGGAAGATCGCGGGCTACTGGGAGGTCTACGGCAGCGGTCCGCAGTGGACGAGGCTGTACGAGGCGAACCGGGACCGCATCAGGGATCCGAACGTGCTCAAGCCCGGTCAGGTCCTGGTGGTCCCGCGCTAGCGCCGCGGCAGGTCGTGGAGTCCGGCGCGTCCGAGGGGAGGCAGGGCATTCGAGGGAAGCGGTTCGCACAGGGCGTGTAGCGGGCCTTGGCGACGGGCTCCCGGTCGGCATGGCGGCCGACCGGGGGCTCGTTTCGCGCAGGGCCCGATTCCTCGCGAGGACCGATGAAGCGCAGAATGTCGTTCGATGACATCGACCCCGTGCTGCTCCTGGGCCGGAACGACGCGAACCTCAGGATGATCCAGGACTCGTTTCATGCGACGGTGACGGCGCGCGACAACGAGGTGACGGTCTCGGGCGAGGACGCCGAGGTCCGTGACATCGAGCGCATCCTGAACGAGCTCGCGGACCTTATCCGGCGCGGCAAGTCCGTGTGGGGCGAGGACGTCGCGTACGCGATCCGCATGGTCCGCTCGAACCGCGGCGACGAGCTCAGCCGCTTCTACGCGTCGGGCGCGCGGCTCGAGGGGCTCAAGAAGCCCGTTGAAGCCAAGACCGCCGGCCAGGAGAAGTACGTCGAGGCCATGCGGACGCACGACATCGTCGTGTCCATCGGCCCGGCGGGGACCGGCAAGACGTACCTCGCGGTCGCCATGGCCGTGGCCGCGCTGCGGGCGAAGGAGGTCGAGCGGATCATCCTCGTGCGTCCCGCGGTCGAGGCGGGCGAGAGCCTCGGCTACCTCCCCGGCGACTTCCAGGAGAAGATCGCGCCCTACCTCAGGCCGCTCTACGACGCGCTCCGCGAGATGATGGACCCCGAGCGCGTCAAGCGCCTCACGGAGGTCGGGACGATCGAGGTCATCCCGCTCGCGTACATGCGCGGCCGCACGCTCAACGACGCCTTCGTCATCCTCGACGAGGCGCAGAACAGCACGATGCCGCAGATGAAGATGTTCCTCACCAGGCTCGGGTTCAACTCGCGCGCGGTCATCACGGGCGACATCACGCAGATCGACCTCGCGAACCAGGACATGTCCGGCCTCGTGAGGATCCAGAGCATTCTGGCGGGCATCGAGGGCATTGCGTTCGTGTACCTGACCGACGCCGACGTCGTGCGACACCGGCTGGTGCGCGAGATCATCAAGGCGTTCGAGCGGTACGCGGAGGCGAAGGAAGCCAGGGCGCAGCAGGAGGAAGGCTGATGGCATGGTGGCTTGAGCGGCGGCGCGACGTGCGCCCACGGGCCGACCGTGTCGTCCTGGAGGCGGAGCCGGCGAACGAGATCACGCCGCGCGCCATGCTCAGGCCGCGGACGCTCGCCGGGATCGGCGCCATCGCGGCCGTCCTGGTCCTGTTCGAGATGCTCTTCCCGCGGCCCGTCCCCGGCGGCCGCATCGCCTTCCAGGTCGGTCAGGTGGCGCGCGAGGACGTCGTCGCGCCGTTCGACTTCGACGTGCTGAAGTCGCCCGAGGCGCTCCGGGACGAGCGGGCGATGGCCGAAGCCAGCGTGGTCCCCGTGTTCCGGCTCGATCCCGCCGCGCAGGACGCCGCGAGGAAGCGGTTCGGCGACTTCCTCACGGCCGCGCACCGGGTCCGGTCGGGCGGCGAGCCGGAGCGCCAGAAGCTCGACCTGCTCGGGCAGCTCGGGCCGGCGCTGAGCGACACGACGCGGCGCGTCCTCCTGTCGCCGTCGCGGGCGACGGCCGTCGAGGAGCGCGCGCGCCAGCTTCTTCTCTCTCTGCACCAGAGGGGCATCATCGGAGGGCCGGGCGCGCCGCCGCTCTCGCCCGACGAGACCGTGATGGTCCTCCGCGCGGACGACGAGGCGATCGCGCGCGTGCGGGGGTTCCACACCGAAAGCACGATCGCGGCGGCGATCCGGGCGGTCGCCTCTGCGAGCTTCCATGACGCCGGGCTCCGGAAGGCCGTCTCCGAGCTGACCGCCCCGTTCGCGGCGCCGAACATCGTGTACGACGCGGCCGAGACGGCGCGGCGCAGGGAGGCCGCGCGCCGGTCCGTGAGCGAGTTCGCCGGGCGGGACGTGAGGAAGGACGAGGTCATCGTGCTCCGCGGCCAGCGCGTGACCGCCGAACACGTCGCCGTCCTTCGTTCGATGGCGGCCAAGCGCGTGGGAATGGGCAGGGCGGGGTTCGGGACCGGGTTCGTCTCGCCGGGCCGCATGGCGATGGCGGCGCTCCTTCTCGGCGCGCTCGTGCTCTACGTGAGCGTGCGGAAGCGGCAGCTCCTGGCGCACGGCCGCTCGCAGGCGCTCTTCCTCGTGCTGCTCGTCCTCGTCATGGGCGGGGCCGCGCTCGTGAAGCGGATCCCGAACGCGTCCGAACACCTCGTGCCCGTGGCCATCCTCGCGATGCTCGTCTCGATGCTCTTCGAGTTCGACATCGCGTTCGCGTCGACCGTCACGGTCGTGATGCTCGCGGGGCTCTACACGGAGTTCACCCTGCCGTCCCTGTTCGTGTCGCTCATCGGCGGCACGGTCGCGGCGCACTCCGTCCGCGCCGTCCGGCACCGGGAGGACTTCTACTGGTCCGCCATGCGGACCGTCGCGGCCTACGCGTGCGCGATCGTCGTCGCGGACGCGCTCATGCACAACCTGGCGCCCGGCACGATCGGGCGGTGCGGGTGGGGAGGGCTGAACGTCCTCATCAGCATGGGGATCGTCGTGCTCGCGCTGCCGCTCTTCGAGCGCGGGTTCGTCGTCACGACCGACCTCACGCTCCTCGAACTCGGGGACATGAACAAGCCGCTCCTCCGCAAGATGGCGATGACGGCGCCGGGGACGTACCACCACAGCATCGTCGTGGGGAACCTCGCGGAGGCGGCCGCCGAGGCCATCGACGGGAATGGGCTTCTGGCGCGCGTGGGCTCGTACTACCACGACATCGGGAAGCTCGTGAGCCCCGGGTACTTCGCCGAGAACCAGCAGGGGCTCGAGGTCCCGGAGGACAAGCACGCGGGCATCCGACCGAAGGTATCGAGCCTCGTCATCAGGGCGCACGTGCGCGACGGCGTGGACCTGGCGCGGAAGGAGCGCCTGCCGGAGCCCATCATCGACTTCATCCGCGAGCACCACGGCACGAGCCTCATGGAGTACTTCTACAGCAAGGCCCTCGAGGACGCGGAGGACCCGGCCGACGTGAGCGAGGCGGACTACCGATATCCCGGTCCGCGGCCGAGGACGAGAGAGTCCGCCATCATCTCGCTGGCCGACACCATCGAGGCGCGCGTGCGCTCGATCGGCGAGGCGCTGACGCCGCGGAGGATCGAGGCCGAGATCGAGGAGATCATCGACAGGCGCATCGCCGATCGCCAGCTCGACGATGCCGAGCTCACGCTCTCGGACCTCGTGAAGATCCGCGAGGCCTTCTTCCGCGTGCTCGTCGGCATGTACCACCAGCGCGTGCGCTACCCCGATCAGGAAGAGGATGAAGGAGCTCCGGAGGGGGCGTAGCGCCCGGTCCGGGGCGCCCGGCGCCATGGCCGTCACGATCATCAGCAGACAGAGGAGAGAGACGGTCGACCTCCGGGGCCTGCGCCGTCTCGTGTCGCGCGTGCTCGAGGACCACGATCGCGGCGACGCCGATGTCACCGTGGTCGTCGGGGGCGACCGCCTTCTGCGCAGGCTCAACGCCGCGTATCGCGGCGTCGACGCGCCGACCGACGTCCTGTCCTTCGGCGCGGACGGGGGGCCAGCCGCCCGCGCGCGCCGGGACGAGGCGCCCGAGGAGATCCTGGGGGACGTCGTCGTTTCCATCGACCGCGCCGCCGCGCAGGCCCGGTCGCGGCGCGTGACGCTCGACCGCGAGGTGCGCACGCTCGTCGCGCACGGCGTGCTGCACCTGCTCGGGCACGACCACGAGCGCGCGGGCGAGCGCCGTCGCATGGCGGCGCTCGAGCGCGGCTACGCGCGGGCCACGGGGCGGCCTGCCGCCGCGCGCGCGCCGCGGAGGCGCCGCGCGCCCCGGTCCGGTCGCGGGAGACAAGGGACACGATGAGCATCGTCGCGCTCGCCGTCATCGGGTTCGCCGTCCTGCTCGCGCTCTCGGCGATGTTCTCGGCGTCGGAGACGGCGTTCTTCTCGCTCACGCAGGTCGAGCTCAGCGAGCTCGACCCCAAGAGCCGCGTGCGACGCCTGCTCAAGACGCCGGAGAAGCTGCTCGCCACCATCCTCCTCGGGAACACCGCCGTGAACACCGCGCTCGGCGCGCTCGGCGCGCTCGTCGCGCTTCACGCCAGCCGCGCGCTCGACCTCCGTCCCGGCGCGGTCATCGCCTTCGAGGTCGGCGCGGTCACGCTGGTCGTCCTCATCTTCGGCGAAGTGACGCCGAAGATGTTCGCGATGCAGCGCAACAGGGCGCTGGCGCGTCGCACGGCGCCCCTGCTCGCGACGCTCATGAGCGTCGCGTCGCCGGTCGTCGGCGTCCTGAGCCGCCTGTCCGCCGCCGTGCTCGGCAGGACCTCGGCCGCGGAGCGGTCGTACGTGACGGCCGAGGAGCTCCGGACGATCGTCGCGCTGAGCGAGCGGCGCGGGACGCTCGACGAGGGCGAGCGTGAGATGATCGACAGCGTCATGGAGTTCCGTGAGACGGTCGTGCGGGAGATCATGGTCCCGCGCGCCGACATGGAGTGCCTCGAGGACTCGACCACGGTGGGCGAGGCCATCGCGATCGTCAAGGAGCTCGGGTACTCCCGCTTCCCCGTGTTCCACGGCGACATCGATCACATCACGGGCGTCCTGTACGCGAAGGACCTTCTGCCGTTCGACCAGGAGCGCGAGGGGAGCCGCAGCATCTCGCGCCTTCCCCGAAAGGCGTACTTCACGCCCGAGACCAAGAAGGCGGGCGAGCTCCTGCGGGAGCTTCAGCGGCGCCGGACGCACATCGCCGTCGTCGTGGACGAGTACGGCGGGACGGCCGGCCTCGTCACGCTCGAGGACCTCATCGAGGAGATCGTCGGCGAGATCCGCGACGAGCACGACCTCGAGGAGTCCCCGGTCAGGATCGTGGACGAGCGGACGCTCCTCGCGTCCGGCACGGTGCGGCTCGAGGACCTGGCGTCGGAGTACGGCGTGAACCTCGGGTCGCACGACGACGTCGAGACGCTTGCCGGGTATCTTCTGAACGAGCTCGGGAGGATCCCGGCCGTCGGTGAGTCGGTCGAGCACGGGTCGCTCAGGCTCGAGGTGGCGGCGGTCGAGCGGCGGCGCGTGACCGGCGTGAGGATCGTGCGCATCGAGCCGGCGGCGCAGGGAAGCGGGGAGTAGGCGCGTGGCCATCAATCTCCTCATCGTGTTCGGCGTGGCGCTCGAGGCGTTCTTCTCGGGGACGGAGACGGCGCTCGTCTCGATGAACTGGCTCAGACTGGAGCACTGGCTCGAGAAGCGGCTGCGGGGCGCGCGGACGCTGGAGTGGTTCGTCGGGAACCCGCAGCGACTCCTCGGCACGACGCTCGTCGGCACGAACATCGCGGTGGTCATGACGTCCTCGCTCGTCTCGTGGCGCCTGGCCACGACGCTCGCGTCCTGGCCCGCGCAGGCCATCGGCGTCGTCTCGACCGTCGTCGTCTCGATCACGCTCCTCGTGTTCGGCGAGGTCCTCCCCAAGGCCGTCGGGCTGCGACACGGCGACACGATCGCGCTGAAGGTGATCGCCCCGCTTCGCTTCTTCTACTGGCTCTTCTCTCCCATCGCCGTGCTCGTGTCGGCCGTCGGGCGCCTGCTGAACAAGGCGGTCGGCGTGGACGCCAGCCGGTGGAACCGACGGCTCACGAAGGAACAGCTCCGCTCGCTCCTCGCGAACGAGGGCGAACGCGCGGGCGCTGTGGACCGCAGCGGCACGGCGCTCATCTCGGGCATCTTCGAGTTCGCCGACACGCCGGTGGGAGAGGTCATGGTCGCGCGCACCGACGTGGTCGGCGTCTCGCCCGAGTCCACGGTCGGCGACGCCGTCGCGCTGGTGGGGGAGCACGGGTTCTCGCGCCTTCCCGTTCTGTCCGACGACCGCGAGCGCATCGAGGGGATGATCCACTCGCGCGACCTCCTGGGCCGCGGGCGGGAGGACGCGGTCGAGGGGCTGGCCCGCCCCGTTCCCCACGTGCCGACCACGAAGCGGTGCGACGACCTCTTCCGCGAGCTCCAGACGGGCCGGCAGCACATGGCTGTCGTCGTGGACGAGCAGGGCAGCCTCGCGGGCATCGTGACGCTCGAGGACCTCATCGAGGAGCTCGTCGGCGAGATCGAGGACGAGCACGACGTGCGGCACGAGCTCATCCAGAGGATCGACGAGGGCCTGTACGTGGTGGACGGGCGTGCCGAGGTCACGGCCGTGGCGCGCGTTCTCGGGGCGAGACTCCCGGACGGGGACTACAACACGATCGCCGGACTCGTGCTTGACGCACTCGGCAGGATCCCGGAGCCGGGGGACGAGGTGGTGGTCGGTGGGTTCGAGATGAGGGTCGTCTCGGCGAGCGCCACGCGCGTGGGCAGGATCAGGATGAGGAAGCGATGACGACAGGGCCCGAGACACGATGCGCCGCCGAGGGCGCGGGCTCCGCGGTCGCCGCGCCGGTGTCTGCGCCGCGCATGCGGCCCGGCCGGCGGCTCAGGCGCTACTTTCTGACCGGCCTCGCGGTGATCCTGCCCGCCGCGGTGAGCCTGTTCGTGCTCTGGCGGATCTTCTCCGCTCTGGACCGGCTGCTGGGGCAGATCTTCGAAGCCGTCCTCGGGTTCAAGGTCCCGGGCGCGGGGCTCGTCGCGCTCCTCCTTCTCGTGCTGGGCATCGGCGCGGTCGCCCACAACGTCGCCGGGAAGCGGCTCATCCGGGGCATCGAGGACCTGGTCATCCGCGTCCCGTTCGTGCGGTGGATCTACAGGACGACGAAGGAGCTGTCGTCGGCCGTCCTCGAGGAGAGGGCCGCAGGATTCCGGAAGGTCGTCCTCGTGGAGTTCCCGTACAGGGGCGTGCACACGATCGGCTTTCAGACGGCGGAGGCCTCGCGCGACGTGAGCGGCGTCGGGGGGAAGAGGATGTGCCCCGTCTTCGTTCCGACCGCGCCGAACCCCATGTCCGGCTACGTGATCCTCTACCCCGAGGACGAGGTCATCTCGCTTCCGATGTCGGTGGACGACGGGCTTCGGTTCGTCATCTCCGCCGGCGCGCTCACCGCGCGCCGCCCGCCGGACGGCGGGCGGGGGTAGCCGCATGGCGCCCGTGACATCGAGGGCGCTCGTGCTCCGGACTCACAGGCTCGGGGAGACGAGCAAGGTCGTCGTCTGCTATACTGAGACCCACGGCAAGGTGCGCCTCGTCGCCAAGGGGGGGCGCGCCGCCGCGAGCCGTCTGGCAGCGGCCCTGGAGCCGTTTTCGGTCTCCGGGGTCGTGTTCTACCCGAAGACCGGGCGCGGGCTCTCGATCGTGTCGCAGGCCGACGTCGAGCGGGACTTCGCGGGGTTGAGGCGGGACGCCGTGCGGATGGCGCACGGGAGCGCCGTGCTCGAGCTCGCCGATCGGCTGATCTCGGAGGAGGAGCCCGACCCGGCGCTCTTCCGGATCGTCGAGGCGGCGCTCGCGGAGATGGACTCCGCCGACGCGGGCTCGCTGGACGGAGCGTTCCTGCGTTTCGCGTTCCGGGCGGCCGCCGCGCTCGGCTACGCCGCGTCGCTCGGGTCCTGCGTCCTCTGCGGCGGCCCGCCCGGCGCGTCGGCGCTCTTCGCGCCGCGCCACGGCGGCCTCGCGTGCGGCTCCTGCGTCGCGGCCGATCCCGAGGTCGAGGTGGTCGGGCGCGCGGCGACCGCGGCGCTCGCGGACGCCGCGGCGGGACGCGAGAGCGCCGCGCCGAGCGAGGCGGTCGCCGACGAGGCCTGGGAAGCGATGAGCGCCTTTCTCGCGGAGCACACGGGACGCCGGGTCCATCTGAGGTCGCTCGACGTGCTCGCGCAGCTTCGGCGCGCGGAACGAGCCGGGCGCGCCGACTGACGGCGCGCGGCACGGCGGTGCTCACGGGCCGCCGCGACAGGAACGGACGAGACGATGAAGAACGAACGCACGGCGCTTCTCTTCCAGGACGTGATCCTCACGCTCCAGAGCCACTGGGCCGAGTACGGCTGCGTCATCCTGCAGCCGTACAACACGGAGGTCGGGGCCGGCACGTTCAACCCGGCGACGTTCCTCCGGTGCCTGGGGCCGGAGCCGTGGAAGGCAGCGTACGTCGAGCCGTCGCGTCGGCCGAAGGACGGGCGCTACGGCGAGAACCCGATCCGCATGCAGCAGTTCCTCCAGTATCAGGTCCTGCTCAAGCCGGCGCCGGCCGACGTCCTTGACGTGTACTTCCGGAGCCTCGAGGCGCTGGGCATACGGCTTAAGGAACACGACGTGCGGCTCGTCGAGGACGACTGGGAGTCCCCGACGCTCGGTGCGGCCGGGCTCGGGTGGGAGGTCTGGATCGACGGGATGGAGATCACGCAGTTCACGTACTTCCAGCAGGCCGGCGGGCTCGAGCTCGACCTCATCCCGGCCGAGATCACCTACGGCCTCGGGCGGCTCGCGACGTTCCTCCAGGGCGTGGACAGCTTCTTCGATCTCGAGTGGGCGCCCGGCGTGAGCTTCGGGCAGATCGAGAAGCAGTTCGAGGTGGAGTACTCCAGGTTCAACTTCGAAGCGGCGGACGTCCCGTTCCACCGGGAGCTCTTCGACCGGTTCGAATCCGAGGCGCGGCGGCTGCTCGACCAGGGGCTCCTCGCGCCGGGGTACGACTGCGTGCTCAAGTGCTCGCACGCGTTCAACGTCCTCGACGCGCGGGGGGCCATCAGCGTGACGGAGCGGACCGGGTACATCGCGCGCGTGCGCAAGCTCGCGCGGAAGGCCGCCCTCGTCTGCCTCGAGCAGCGCGAGGCGATGGGGTTCCCGATGCTGCCGGCGGAGCAGCGCGCCACGCCCGCCGACGGCGCGGGGAAGGGGGACGCGCGATGACGAAGGCCCTCACCCCGAGGGACCTCCTGTTCGAGGTCGGCGTCGAGGAGATCCCCGCGTCGTACATCCCCCCCGCGCTCTCGGAGCTCGAGCGGTCGCTCCGCGAGGGCCTCGGCGACGCCCGGCTGGCGTTCGATTCGCTCGAGACCTGCGCGACGCCGAGGCGGTTCGCCGTGATCGTCCGCGGGCTCGCCGCGCGCCAGGACGACCTCGAGCGGGAGGCCGCCGGGCCGCCCGCGAAGGTCGCGTTCGGTCCCGACGGAGCGCCGACGAAGGCGGCCCTCGGGTTCGCGCGCACGCAGGGGATCGACGTCTCGGCGCTCGAGGTGCGCGAGACCGACCGCGGCCCCTACGTCTTCGCGCGCGTCACCGACCGGGGGCGCGCCGCGGCCGAGGTGCTGCCCGAGCTCCTGCGCGGCGCCGTGGCCTCGCTGCCGTTCCCCAAGACGATGCGCTGGGGCCCCGACGAGCGCTTCGCGCGGCCCATCCGCTGGGTCGTGGCGATGCTCGGCGGCGACGTGCTCGACGTCGCGATCGCCGGCGTGCGCGCCGGGAGCGAGACGCTCGGGCACCGCACGTGGTCCCCCGGCCCGCACCGCGTCGGCGGCGCGGCCGACTACGCCGACGTTCTCCGGCGCCACCACGTCGTCGCCGACCACCGCGAGCGGCGCGCGGCCATCGAGCGCGACGCCGAAGCACGAGCGGTCGAGTGCGGCGGGCGCCTCGTGCGCGACGACGCGCTGCTCGACGAGGTGACCTTCCTCGTCGAGGAGCCGACCGTGTTCGCCGGGCGGTTCGACGAGCGCTTCCTCACGCTCCCGCGCGACGTCATCATCGCCGCGATGAGGGGGCACCAGCGCTACTTCGCGGTCGAGGCGCCGTCGGGCGCCCTCATGCCGTTCTTCCTCTGCGTGATGAACGGCCCGCCCGACTTCGTGGACGGCATCCGCCGCGGCAACGAGCGCGTGCTCGTCTCGCGGCTCGACGACGCGGAGTTCTACTGGCGCGAGGACACGAAGTCCCCGCTCGCGGACAAGGTTGAGTCGCTCAGGAACGTCGTCTGGCTCGAGGGCTTAGGGTCGCTCTACGAGAAGGCGGCGCGGCTCGAGGCGCTGTCGCGGACGCTGGCCGCGGCGCTCGGCGTCGGCGACGTTGAGACCGTCGCCCGCGCGGCTCGGCTCGCGAAGGCCGACCTCGTGACCGAGATGGTGAAGGACGGCAAGGAGTTCACCGCGCTCCAGGGCGTGATGGGCCGCGAGTACGCGCTCGCCTCGAACGAGCCCGCGGCCGTCGCGCTGGCCGTGTACGAGCACTACCTGCCGCGGTTCGCGGGCGACGACTTGCCGTCGAGCGACGCGGGCACCATCTTGAGCATGGCCGACAAGCTCGATTCGATCGCCGGCTGCTTCTCGGCCGGCCTCGTGCCGTCGGGGTCGCAGGATCCGTACGCCCTCCGGCGCCAGGCCATCGGCGTGCTCCGGATGATCGACGGGAAGGGCCTTCGGATGTCGCTCGGCGACGCCGTGCGCGCCGCGGCGCGCGGGTACGCCGGCGACGGCGCGAAGGCGGAGGAGACGGAGGCCGGCGTCCTCGAGTTCCTGCGACAGCGCGCGCGGAACTACTTCATGGACGACGCCTTCTCGTACGACCTCGTGGACGCCGTGCTCGAGGCGTCGCTCGACGACCTCGTCGGGGCGCGCAGCCGGCTCGTGGCGCTCACGCACTTCCGCGCGAACGAGGACTTCGCGGGGCTCGTCATCGGCGCGCGGCGCGTGAACAACATTCTGAAGGGGCAATCGCCGTCGCCGCTCGCGCCGGAGCGGCTCGTCGAGCCTGTCGAGAGGGAGCTCGAGGCGGCGGCCCGCCGCGCGGCGACGCGCGTGCCCGAGGCGATCGGGCGCGGCGACCTCGACGCGGCGGTCAAGGAACTCCTGGCGCTGCGGCGTCCGATCGACGGCTTCTTCGACGGCGTGATGGTGATGGTCGAGGACGCGGAGATCAGGAACGCGCGGCTCGGTCTGCTCGCCTTCGTGCGGGGGCTCTTCATGAACATCGCCGACTTCGCGAGGGTCGTGCTGGAGGGCGAGGAGACGGGGAAGCAGGGGGCGCGGTGATGGCACGGACGACGCATCGGGCGCGCGGTCGGTCGGTCGCCGGCGTCGCGCGCCTCGGCATGATCGGCGCGGCGCTTCTCGCCGCCGCGCTCGTCCCGGGGTGCGGCGGCGGCGAGCCGCCGTCGAAGGTCGTCCTGATCGGCGTGGACGGCATGGACTGGAAGGTCGCCGGCCCGCTCATGGACGCGGGGAGGATGCCGAACCTGGCGCGGATCGTGAAGCGCGGGGTCCGCGCCGATCTGCGCGCGCTCGCTCCCGACGACAAGGTGCGCTCCTCGTGGATCTGCATCGCGGCGGGCCGCGTCGTGCGGGCGCACGAGTCCCTGCCGCCGATGGCGCCCGACGGCTCGCGCAACCCGGGCACCCGCACGTGGGGGGCGCGGCCCTTCTGGGACGTCCTCGGCGACGAGGGCAGGACCGCCGGCGTTCTCAACTGGCCGTACACCTGGCCGGCGTCCGAGCTCGAGGGCTGGATGATCACGAACGGCGTGGTCGTGGCCCCCGAGGACGGGTGGGACCCGGTCCCCGACATCGCGTGGCCGCCGGAGATCGCCGGCGAGCTCGGGCCGCTCAGGAAGCCGGCCTCGACGACGACCGACGACGAGATCGCCTCCTTCATGAACGGCGACCTCTGGAGGAGCGAGGAGCATCCCGACCTCTACGGGCGGGCGATGAGCTTCAAAGGCAACTGGGCCGAGGATCAGACGGTGCTTGCGGTCGCGACCCACATGCTCGGCACGAGGGGCCAGCCCGATCTCCTGGCCGTCTGCTTCGGGGGGCTCCTGCTCAATCTGCATCCGTTCTGGGGACCCATGGATCCGGGCTCGGCGGGGTTCAGGGACAGCCAGGAGATCGTGAGCATGTACAAGGACCTCGTCCCGCGCTACTACGAGCGCGTGGACGGGATCATCGGCGAGATCCTCGCGCGCTCGGACGACAACACCACGGTGATCGTCTGCTCGAGCGTCGGGTTCCGCGGGCCCCAGCGGACGGCCGACGGCGCGATCCTGTTCGGCACGCACATGCACGGCGAGGTCGGCCTGCTCGCCGCGTCCGGGCCCGGCATCGCGCGGCGGGCGCGCGTCAGGGACGCGAGCGTTCTCGATCTGGCGCCGACCATCCTCGCGCTTCTTGGGGCGCCGGTGCCGAGGGACATGGACGGCTTCGTCCTGACGGACATGCTCGACGCGGCGTTCCTGAGGAGTCACCCGGTCGTCTACGCGGCGCCGCGCGCGGGCTCGGCGCCGTCTCCGGCGGAGCGAGAGCGGCCGGAGAGCGCGGAGGCCCCACGGGAGGGCACATGAACCGGCGCGGGCGCGCGGAGCGGTCACCCCGGGCGGCGGCGAGACTCGCCGCGCTCGTCCTCATGGCATGTCTGGCGGCCGCGCTCGGCTGCTCGCGGAGCGGCACCCCCGTGGAGCGCCGCGTCATCGTCGTCGGCATCGACGCCCTGGACTGGGGCGTCACGCAGCGGCTCATGCAGGAGGGGAAGCTCCCCAACCTCAGCAGGATCGCGCAGTCAGGCGTCTCCTGCCCGCTCCGCACGCTCGAGCCGTTCGAGAAGTCGCCGGTCATCTGGACGACGATCGCCACGGGCAAGCACCCGGAGAATCACGGCATCCGGGACGCGCTCGCGCCCGACGGGAAGTCGCTCATGACGAGCAACGTGCGCACCGCCAGGACGCTATGGGACATCCTCGGCGAGCACGGGTTCTCCGTCGGCGTCGTCGGCTGGTACGTGACGTGGCCCGCCGAGCCGGTGAACGGCTACCTCGTGAGCGACTACTTCTGCTTCGTGCCGCGAGACGGCCGCCCATTCCCCGAGCGGCTCGTCTACCCGGACGCGCTTCTGGCGGAGATCGACTCGTTGCGGGTCGTCGCCGACGACGTGCCCGACGCGCTCGTGAGACGCCTCGCCGACCCGGACAGGGCGCTCACGGAGCGCGAGGCGACGCGCCTCCCGCTCGCGGAGCGCTTCCCGGAGATGCGCGCTCTCTCCGAGCTCCCGACGGAGCTGCGCAAGCTGCGCGACCACGCCGCGGGCGACGAAACGTACCTCGGCGTCTCCCGCCACTTGATGCGGACCCACCCGACGCGCTTTTTCGCCGTGTATCTCCGGGGACTCGACTCGATCTCGCATACCTTCTGGGCGGCCGCGCATCCCGCCGACGCCGGGTTCGCCGTCTCGCGGACCGAGCGGCTCGTGTTCGGCGAGACCGTCGAGCGCTACTACCGGCGCGCGGACGAGATGCTGGGCGAGCTTCTCGCGGACTTCGGCAACGACGCGACCGTGCTGGTGTGCTCGGACCACGGGTTCCGCGGGCCCGGCCCGGGGCGGCCCCAGGGCGGCATCAACGACCACGCGCCCCTGGGCGTCCTCTTCCTGAGCGGCGAAGGCGTGCGACAGGGAGAGGTGCTCGACGAGCGCGGCGTGAGCGACGTGACGCCGACCGTGCTGGCGCTCTCTGGCCTGCCGATCGGAAGGGACATGGACGGGGCGGCGATCGAGGAGGCCATGACGCCGGAGTTCCTGCGGCGGCATCCGGTCCGGTTCGTCCCGACGCACGAGAGGGAACGCTGAGTGAGGAGCCTGCGATGACGAGGAGAGCGGTCGCGCTGATGGCGGCGCTCGCCGCGGCGGCCGTGGTGCTTCCGTCCTGCGCGAAGCGCCCGGCGGGACCGGTGGAGCGGCGCGTCATGATCATCGGCTTCGACGGGATGGAGTACGACGTGATGGGGCCGATGCTCGAGGCCGGGCGTCTCCCGAACTTCGCGCGCCTCATGCACGAGGGGGCGTGGGGAGAGATCCGGTCGCTCGAGATCCTCGAGTCGCCCGTCATCTGGACGAGCATCGCGACGGGCACGCTCCCCGAGAAGCACGGCGTCACGGGGTTCGTGAAGCCGAGGAAGGGGGGCGCCGCGCAGGTCCCGACGTCGCAGAACGTGCGGCGGGTCGCGGCGCTCTGGGACATCCTCGGGCACGAGGGCAAGACCTCCGGCGTCATCGGCTGGCTCGTCACGTGGCCGGCCGAACCCATCAGGGGCTACATGGTCACCTCCAACTTCAGCTTCGGGTGGGACGGCAACTCGCCGCGGCCGCAGCAGGTGACCTACCCGGAGGAACTCAAGAGCGCGCTCGAGCCGCTGCGGATGCGCGCAGGCGACGTGCCGGACGGGCTGATGGACGAGTTCGTCAAGCGGAGCGCGATGCGCGTCGACGACCCGCGGAAGCGGCTTGAGACGCTCGCCGGGTTTCTCGCGAGCGATGAGACCACGAGGGCCGTCGGTCTCGACCTCGCTTCCAAGATGCCGACGGACCTCCTCGCGATCTACTTCCGCAGCGTGGACGGGCCGTGCCACACGTTCTGGGTGCACCACTTCCCGGACTCGCGGCCGGCGTCGATCCCGGAGTGGGAGGTGGACGCACTGGGCGAGGTGATCCCGAAGTACTACGAGTACACGGACCGCATCCTCGGGGAGTTCCTCAGGCTCGCCGATGACAACACGACCGTCATTGTGACGTCCGACCACGGGTTCCACGGGCCGAGGATCGTGCCCGGGCAGTCCCGCGCGGGCATCGGCGACCACGATCCGACGGGCTTCATCGTGCTCTGGGGCAAGGACATCGTCCGCGGGCGCGAGATCGCCGACGTGAGCGTGCTCGACGTCACGCCGACGGTGCTGGCCCTGTGGGGCCTCCCGGTGGGGAAGGACATGGACGGGCGGGTGCTCGAAGAGGCCATCGAGCCCCGGTTCCTGAAGGACCATCCCGTGCGCACGATCCCCTCATACGAGGAGGTCGTGCAGCGCGGCCACAGCGCCGAACCCATCGAGTCGCCCGTGGACGACGAGATCAGAGAGCGGATGCGGGCGCTCGGGTACATCGAGTGACCGTGGCACCAGTGCCTTCGGAGGCGCGCGCATGAAGCTGGAAAAGACCCTGGCGTTGGTCACCGTGTGCGTCATCGCGGCGGCGGTCATCGTCGGCGTGGTGAAGTGGAGGGGGGCGGCGCGGCCGGCGGGCCGTGTTCACGCGCCGGAGGCGGAGGCGGAGGGGAAAGTCGCCCTGCTCGTGGTGGGGATCGAGGGTCTCGAGCCGTCCGTTTTCGAGCCGCTCGTCCGCGAGGGCCGGCTTCCGAACCTCTCGAGGCTGCTCGCCGAAGGCGCGTACGCGCGGTTTCCGTCGCTCGGGCGGAACACGGACCCGAGGATCGCCTGGACGTCGCTCGTGACCGGCGTGACGCCGGAGCGGCAGGGCATCGGGGGGAAGGTGCCGTCGCCGAAGGGCGCCATGGTCGCGCTGCCTCTTCGGCCGTCGTCGCGCACGGTGGACACGGCGTGGACGCTGCTCTCCAAGGCAGGCGTGACCGTGGCGGTCCTCGGGTGGCCGGGCACGTGGCCGGTGGAACAGGTGAACGGCCTCATGGTCGGCCCCTACGCCACGTACGTCCTCGAGCGCACGCGCCGCGGACGCCCTGAGGACGCCGTGCATCCGCCGGACGCCTACGCGGCGGTGGACTCGCTGGTCCGCGCCGGGGACTCGTACCGGAGGATCTCGCTGGCGCGCTTCGTCGACATGGCGTCCGCCATGGGGCTCGAGGCGCTGACGGGCCACAACATCGAGGTGCTCACCGGTTCCTGCGCGGGCGACACGACCATGCTGACGCTCGCGCGAGCCGCCGTGGCGCGGCACGGCGCGACCGCGGTCTTCGTGAGCCTCCCGGGGCTCGACGCCGTGTCACAGCGGTTCTGGGTCTACAGGGATCCGAAGCCCTCCCCGACGCTCATGGCCGACGCGGCGGCCTATCTCAGATTCCGGCAGATGGCCGAGGCGCTTCGCGGGACCACCGCGGAGTACTACGAGTACGTCGACGAGATCCTCGGGCATCTTGTGGCCCTTGCGGCGGAGGAAGGCACCATCGCCGTCATCGCCGACCATGGGTATTCCGGCCTCGAGCTTGACTCGAGCGGGAACCCGAAGATCGGCAGGGAGATGCACAGCGAATCGGGCGTTCTCCTGCTCAGAGGCCCGTGCGTGGCGGCGGGGGCGCGCGCGGAGAAGGCCGCGCTCTTCGACGTGGCGCCGACGATCATGCGCGCGGCCGGCATGCAGGTCCCGGCGGGGCTCGACGGGCGCGTGCTCGAGGAGGTGATGCGGCCGTGACCTCGCGACGCATCGCGCGGGGCGTCCTTGCTGTCGTGGCGGTCGCAGTCGTGGCGGCGGCCGCCGTCTGGTTCGCCGCGCGGGGGCGGGCGCCGAAGGCGCCACCCGCGGCGCCGAGGGTCGTCGTCCTCGGCATCGACGGCGTTGACTGGGAGATCATGCAGGCGGCCGTCGCGGCCGGGCGCATGCCCAACCTCGGGCGCATGATCAACGGCGGGGCGTCCGGGATGCTCCGCTCCATCCCGCCCTACATCTCCCCGAGCATCTGGACGACGATCGCCACCGGGAAGCTCGAGGAGAAGCACGGGATCAAGGACTTCCTGGGCGAGCGGAAGCGCGCGGGCATGTCGTCGCCCACCACGAGCAACATGCGGCAGGCGAAGGCCCTCTGGCAGGTCGCCGGCGAGCGGGGTCTGACCGTCGGCTTCGTGGCCTGGCTGGTCACCTGGCCGCCCGAGCCGGTGAACGGCTACATGGTGTCCTCGCTGTTCGAGGAGCTCGCCCGACGCGACGAACGCGCGGGCATGCTGAGACCGTGGGACGATCCGCAGACCGCGGTGCACCCACCCGAGCTCTTCCCTGCCCTCTCGGACCTTCTCGTTCGGCAGGAGGATGTGCCGGATGATCTGGTTCTCCGCTTCCTCGGAACGGACCGTCACCTCTCACGCCCGGAGGTTGCCAAGGGCGTTGACGACCTCAGGCGCTTCCTTGCCTCCGACCTCACGACGCTCGAGGTGGCGAAGACGCTTCTGGGGTCCGTGCCCACGGACCTGGCCGGCGTGTACTTCAGGGGCCTCGACCTTGCGTGCCACATGTTCTGGCGGCATCGGGCCCCCGAGCAGTGGCCCGACGGCGTCTCCGCGCCAGAGGTCGAGACGCTCGGCCCCGTCATCGAGCGCTACTACGCTCTGGCCGACTCGTTCGTCGGGGAGATCGCGAAGGCCGCGGAGGGCGCCGTTCTCATCGTGTGCTCCGACCACGGCTTCGAGGGCCACGGGGCGCGCGACGGCGGAGGCGAGCCGCGGCTTGGGACGGCGATGCACCGCGAGGGCGGCATCATCGTGATGGCCGGCCCGGGCGTGCGCGCCGGCGCGGCCATCGAGGGCGCGACCGTCCTCGACGTCACGCCGACGGTCCTCGCGATCCTGGGCATCCCCCTTGGGCGGGACATGGACGGACGCGCGCTCGTCGAGGCCCTGACGAAAGAGGCGCGTGCGGAGCGCCCGATCGCGTTCGTCGCCACGCACGAGGGGGCTGCCCGGCACGGCGACGCTGAGCCCATCCCGTCCCCGGTGGACGATGAGATCAAAGAGATGCTGCGGACGCTGGGCTACATCGAGTGACCTGCGTGCCGCGAGCGGATGAGAAGGCGGCGACCATGGCGACGGACGCGACGGCGGGCGGCCCGGGCGTGCCGGCCGCGCTGCGGCGAGCGCTGAGAAGCGGGTGGTTCTGGCCGCTGGCCGTCTTCGTCGCCGCGTTCGCCCTGCGCCTCATCTACGTCGTGGAGGTCCGCCACACCCCGTTCTTCCACACGCTCGGTCTCGACGCCAAGTTCTACGATCAGTGGGCCAAGAACATCCTCGACGGGAAGGGGAACCCCGAGGCGTTCTTCGTGACGCCCCTGTACCCGTATCTCCTCGCGGGCGTTTACTGGCTGTTCGGGCGCGACCTCTTCCTCGTGCGCGTTGTCCAGGCGGGCCTCGGCGCGCTCTCGGCCGCGCTCACCTGCGCCATCGGTCGGACGGCGTTCAGTCGCCGCGTCGGCGTCGCGGCGGGCTTCGTGGCGGCGTGCTATGGCGCCGCGATCTTCTACGACGGCGCGATCGTCCTCGAGCCGCTGCTCGTCCTCCTGATTACGCTGTCCCTCTATCTCGTTCTCGCCGCCGAGACCCGGGAACGGCCGCGGGCGCTCCTTCTCTCCGCGGGGATCGCCCTGGGCGCCGCGTCGGTCGGGAGGGCGGCGGCCCTCGTGCTCCTTCCGGTGGTCGCCGCGTGGCTCGTTCGCGGACGGCGGGCGGGCGGGACGACGGCGATGAGGGGGCGGTCCGCGGCGGCGCTCGTGGTTCTCGGGGCCGCGCTCGTCGTCGCGCCGGTGACCGTGCGGAACTTCGTCGTCGCGCGCGACTTCGTGGGGATCACCTCCAACGGCGGGATCAACTTCTACATCGGGAACAGCGAGATCGCGAGCGGCGGCTACGTGCGGCCCGAGGGAGTGGACATCACCGCCGACCCCGCCGGGAAGGCGATCGCGGAGCGGGCCGAAGGGCGAGAGCTCAGACCGTCCGAGGTCTCCGCGTACTGGTACCGCCGCGCGGCGCGCTTCATCGCTGCGAACCCGGGGCGATGGCTCGGTCTTGTCGTCAGGAAGGCGTCGTTCGCGCTCAGCTCGTACGAGATCCCCCAACTCGAGAACTACTACTTCCAGAAGCGGTACTCGCGCCTCCTCTCGCTGCCGCTCCCAGGGTTCGCCGTGGTCGGTCCCCTCGGGCTCCTCGGGCTTGCCTTCGCGTTCAGACGGCGCCTCCCCTCGCTGCTCGCTCTCTGGGCGACGGCGTACCTGGCCTCCGTGATCGCCTTCTTCGTGGTCGCCCGCTACCGGCTTCCGGTCGTTCCCCCGCTCATCGTCTGCGCGTGCCACGCGGGCTTCGAGATCGTGGACCGGGCGCGTGCCCGCCGCTGGCGGTCGCTCATCGGGCCTGCGATCGCGGTCGCCGCGCTCGGGGTGCTCGTGAACGCCAATCTGTGGGGCGTCAACCACGGCAAGGCCTTCGCGCAGTCCCACTTCCGGATCGGGATCATCCTCGGCGACCGCGGGCTCATCGAGGAGGCCATCTCGGAGTATCGGAGGTCCATCGCGATCGACCCGGCCTATCCACAGAGCCATCTGAACCTGGGCGCGCTCTTGGCTGAGCAGGGTCGAACGGACGCCGCGTCCGCGTCCTTCCGGCGCGCGCTCGCGCTCGACCCGGGGCTCGAGGCCGCGCGGCTGAACCTGGCGATGGCGCTCGCGGCCGGCGGCGAGCTCGATGCCGCCCTGGCGGAGCTCGACACCCTGCTGGCAGCGAATCCGCGCAGCGCGGCTGGGCTCAAGCAGCGAGGCATTGTCCTGGGGCGCCTCGGCCTTCGGGAGGAAGCGATCGCCGCGCTGAGCGCTGCGTCCCGATGTGACACGGGCGGGACGGAAGCTGCGGAGATCGCGTTCCACCTGGGGCTCCTGCACGAGAGGACGGGACAGCCTGTCCCCCCCGCGGCGGAGGCGGCCATCGCGAGAGCGGACTCGTTGGGTCGCGCCGGGAGGGCCGCCGAGGCCAGGAGGGCCCTCGAACGCGCCGTGTCGCTCGCGCCTGCGTCAGGCGAGCCGCTCCGCAGACTCGCGGCGCTCCTGAGGGACATGGGGTTCGCCGACCAGGCGTTGGCCTCGATGTCGCGGGCGCTCGAGCTGGACCCGACCCTGCCCCAGGGTCACTTCGCCATGGGCGTGCTCCTGAGCGAGCTCGGCCGGCACGACGAGGCCATTCGTGAGTATGAGGCGGAGACCAGGATCTCCCCGGACTTCGCCCCGGCCCACCTCAACCTCGCGATCACCCACAGGTTCCACACGACAGACCCCAACCGCGCGACCTACCACTACCGTCGATACCTCGCCCTGGGGGGAGAGCCGATCCCGTCGATGGAGGAGTATGTCCGCGGGGTGGGTGCCGGGCTGGACTGACCCGAGAAACGCGGTTGACAGGCTCCCGCCGCCGGTGCTATACTCTTGCCCGAGTCGGGAAATAGGCGAAGGCGCCCCTGCGCACTCGTCCATCGCCGCCGTGCAAGATCACTTGGTTTTGCGGACGGTGTGGTGCGTTTTCTGGCGGTGTGGTGATCATTGGCAACGTGCTGGGAAGCTGGGATTGCGCTTGAAGTGCTGGCTCATGCTGTTCCACTAGGCCGCGTGGGCCGGTCGGTCGCGCTGACTGCTCCCGCAGAGGCGGGCCGGCGGCCGCGCATTCTGGACTGGCGATGAGCAGGATCACACGAGTGAGGGGGGACTGAAGACATGCGGAGAACAGCCTTGGCCTTGCTGGCGGTTGGCACGCTGCTGGCCCTGTGCGCGTCGGGAGCCCTCGCGGGCCCCAATATGCTCAAGGTGAGCCCTGTGCCTCTGCCGGACAGCTTCTTCCCGGCCGCCCGGGAGTTCGAGCACGAGCGGGCGGACACCATCTGGTTCTTCGTGGCCGACTTCAACAACACCACGGGCGACAACGCCTGGTGGTCGGTGGACGTCAGCGGCCAGGTTGCCGAGACGAACTACTGGCACCTGGACACGATCCGGACGAACTGGATCGTCAACAGTGTGGACGTCCTCGGCGACTGGGCGTGGTGGTGCGGCAAGTACGACGTCTGCTGGCTGCAGCCGCGCGGCTACGGCAACCTGTGGACACAGTATCTGTGGCGCGACTTCACGCCGCAGATGGTGGGCGTGAGCAACGGCGCCCTCATCCAGCTCACGTTCAACCAGCGCTACGCCCTCGAGAGGGCCTACGACTACGGCTACGTGGACGTGGGCACGATCGTGGGAGGCGTCGCGGACTGGGACACGACGGTCGCGTTCTACACGAATCCGGGCTTCGCGGGCAAGCCGGGCACGTCGCAGAACTGGGCGGCGAACGGCGAGAAGGTCATTGACCTGAGCTCGTACTACAGCCCGAACCTCGCGGTCCGGTTCAGGATGCAGTCGAGCTACCAGAACTCCTCGCAGGACCAGTACAACAACCCGCCGCAGAACTCGTATAAGGACGGCGCGTGGCAGCTGGACAACTTCAAGTTCAAGGTGAACGGCGCCACGATCTGGTCGGACAACTGCGAGAGCGGCGAGGGTACCTGGCAGCATCCGAACATCGAGGCCGAGGGCCAGACCGGCGTCGTGTTCTGGCGCGGCATCTACGGGACGGACTTCTGGACGAACAGGGACTTCACCTGCGGCGCGGGCACCGGCTGGATGTGGGCCGCGGTCGAGCCCGTCGAGTCCAGGATGGTCGACGACCAGTGGACGTATCTGGTCAGCCCGCCGATCAATACCGCGGGCGTGACCAAGATCGCGAGCCGGTGGACGATGTGGGTTGACCTGCCGTACGAGTCGGGCGACCGCTTCGACCTCAACCTGGCTGCGGACGATCAGCCCGACTGTGTCCAGAGGATGGATGCGTTCCAGGACGAGTCGCCCGGCGGATGGTACGGCGGTCCGTTCTGGGGCACCTGGAACGACAACTGGGACGCCTTCTCGGGCCACAACTACCTGGCGATCCGCTGGGAGCTCGCGAACGACAGCACCCCGACCGTGCCCCACATGGGCGGCATCTTCCTCGCCAAGCAGAAGGTCGGCGAGCCGACCGGCGCGGTCGTGACGACGTACAACCGCGACACCTGGTACAGCTTCAACGACTGGTGCAACGACCAGCTGTCGCAGGCGCTGCTCGACTCGGCGCGCATCGAGGTGAAGGACCCGGACGGCATCCTGTCCGTGCGGCTCATCGCCTCGAACAACGCCGGGCAGACGTGGCAGACGTTCAACATGAACCGCGAGACGCCCGAGGGGAACTGGTGGGGCATCAAGGCCCCCGCGTCCATCACGGTCCCTGGCGCGAACATCCGCTACTACTACTCGGCCACGGACGGCGTGGGGACGGTCTCGAAGCTGCCGTCGACCGCGCCCGACAGCTACTACACCTACAAGCTCCTGCCCAGCAGGCTGCCGGCCACGTACAACGACATCCTCCTGGTCGACAAGCACGGCCGCAGGGTGCCGGGTGAGTACCGCCGCCGCTACTACCGCACCTCCGAGTACTACTACCGCGAGGCGCTGGGGATCCTCGGGTACGAGTACGACGTGTACGACGTCGAGGTGCCGTCGGGCACGACGGTGCAGTCGAACGGTCCCGACTCGTCCATGTACAAGTACTACAACACGCAGATCTGGTGGTTCGCGGACTTCGACGCGTTCACCATCAAGCGTGTGGACCAGAAGCGGCTGATCGACTGGCTGAGCGTCGCGAGCCCGACGAAGGACAGGAACCTGCTCATCTCCGGCAACGACGTGGGCATGGAGCTCATGGCGACCGGCAAGGAGACCCTGGGCTTCTACGAGACGTGGCTTGCCAGCGACTACGTGCAGGACTTCATCGGTCCGGTGAACGTGGACAGCGTGCCCGGCCTCATTGATAAGGCGGGCGGCTGGAACTTCATGACGGTGGACCCGGTGCTGGGGACGGACGGCCAGGCGATCCTCGCCGGCGCGTGCCCGATCCTGCACTACTTCGACGTGGTTGACGCCATGCCCGGCGTGGCGGGCGCAGAGGTCGTCGCGGACTACATCAAGGCCGACTGCACGACGCGTCTGCCGTCGGGTTGCGCGTACACGCACCCGACGCTCGGGTACCAGACAGTCAACCTCGGCTTCGACATCTGCTACGTGATGGACGGCCAGGTGTGCGGCGGTTCGAACTACACCCCGGCCGGTCACTTCAAGACCGGCATCAGGGACCGCGCGAACCTGATCAAGAACATCATGCTCTACTTCCAGAAGAACCCGACGCAGAACCCGACGGGAGTGGAGGGTGGTCTGAGGAACGAGCTGTCGCAGGCGTACCCGAACCCGTTCAACCCGGTGACGAAGATCGCGTACAGCATCCGTGAGGCCGGTCCGGTGAGGATCGAGATCTACAACATCGCCGGCAGGGTCGTGCGGACGCTTCTGGACACCGAGGTGGCGGCAGGGACGCAGGACTTCGTGGTGTGGGACGGCACGGACGACGTCGGTGCGAAGTGCGCGAGCGGCGTGTACTTCTACCGCTTGAACGCGCCGGGCTACACCCAGACCGAGAAGATGGTCATGCTGAAGTAGGTTGTACCGGGACAGAGTCCCAAGGGGAGGGGGCCCTCGGAGGCCCCCTCTCTCTCTTTCAGGCCAGGAAGTAGCCGGCCTCGGTCGGCGACCGCGTGGGGGCCCGGCGGCATCCACGGAGGGGCGGAGGAGCGTGGACAGCCCCAGCGGCTGGGCTGAGTGGCACGGGCGACGAGCCAAGTGAGCACAAGTCGGGTTGTCGCCCTCGTTCCGGCCCGAATCCTGCTACGGCATACCGCTCGTGTCGGCGTGGCTGGCCCCGTGGGCTGCGGGGCCGCGCCAAGCAGCTCTTGACAAACCACGCAAGACGGTTGTATACTCTCTCTTGGTTGGGGAGCTGGGCCGTGGTGTTCCCCGGCAACACAGAGATGAGGGTGTTGGCAGCAGCGGCGATAGGTGCAACCCAGGGGAGGGGTGCCTATGTAGCACGGTAGCGCCGGCCCTCCGGATCGCGCGAGTGCGCGGGCGCGGGGTCAGGCGCGGGGCCGCGGTGAAGACCGCGGCGAAGGTGAGACCTGCAGGTGTGATCAAGGCGCAGTACCTCTCGAGGGAGGAAAGCGATGAAGAGGCTTCTGATTGGCTTGGTCGTCCTGGCACTGGCGGCCGGCGTCGCCGGCGCGAAGCGCCCGGCCGAGGATGTGCAGTACTTCGGCCGCAACGACGCGCCGCCGCCGGCGGAGTGGTCCCCGAGCCGCGATGTGATCCCCAAGACGTTCTTCTTTGATGATGTCGAGAGCGGCGTGAACGGCTGGACGCACGGCGACTGGACGGCGGTGGGTGGCGGCCCGAAGTGGCACGTCGACACCTACATGGCGTTCGCCGGCTCGAGCTGGTGGTGCGGCACGTTCGCCTACGACGCGGACGGCGGCTACGGCAACAACTGGTTCGAGTTCCTGACCGTGCCGGCGACGGCGATCCCCGGTGGGGCGTACGGCGTGTGGACGTTCTGCTACCGCTACGACACGGAGCCGGGCTACGACTACTTCAACGTGCAGGCGAAGAAGGGCGGCAGCTACGTCACGCTCGAGGCGTTCGACGGTTACGGCGCGTGGGTGGACATCGGCCTCTACGGCTACGAGATCAACAACCCGCTGGATCCGCTCGACCTGCCGTTCCAGGGGCGCTTCCTGTTCACGTCTGACGGCGCGTGGTCGGATGCCGACGGTCTGTGGCTGACGGTCGGCGGCGCGTGCGCGGTGGACAACATCAAGGTGTTCGACTTCTACGGCAGCGATGTGTACTTCTACGACGACGTCGAGAGCGGTGGTCTGTGCGTCCCCGGCCAGGCAGGCGCGGCCGGCGACTACTGGCACATCCGCTACGACCTCTGCTCGTCCTGGAGCCGTCCGCACTCCTGGCAGTGCGTGAACTCGGCGGACACGACCTTCCTGCCGCCGCTCATGCAGAACTGGCTCGACTCGCCGTGGATCGACGTCTCGTACGCCGTGGAGGCGAAGTTCTCGGCCAAGGGCCACTTCGAGATCCCCGGCTACTACGGCGACTACTGGTACGTGTGGGCGACCTTCAACGGCATCGACTACTACACCCTGTGGGCGAACTACGGCGACTTCGGCGCATGCTCCGGCTGGTCCACCAGCTACAACAACGGCAAGACGCTGCACACGCTCGCGGGCTGGCCCGCCAACCCGGAGGGCCGCCAGGTCCAGATCGAGATCGCGATGTACACGGATGCGGCCGGCACGGACATCCCGTCGGTCGGCGGCACGATCGGGATCTGCTTCGACGACCTCACGGTGAGCGGCACCTGGGAAGAGCCGCCGAACCCTGTGAGCGAGCAGAGCTGGGGCAGGATCAAGGCGCAGTACAGGTAGTGTCGAGTTCTTCTGGCACTACACCTCTCCCCATGAAGGGGCCCGCCGGAGCATCGGCGGGCCCCTTGCCTTGTGGGCGCGCGGTGCCCGCGGAGCCGTCGGGCTTGACACGCGCGGCGGGGCGGGCGCAGGCTGGGCCTGGACGGGGTCGTCGGAGGGCGGGACGCTCGGGGCCCCGGGAGGTGCGCATGCGACGGAGTGCTCTCGTGGTTGCGGCGCTGGCGCTGGCGGCGGGGGCGACATGGGCGGCGGTTCGACCCATCGAAGAGATGGAGTGGTTCGGACGCGGGGAGGAGCCGCCTCGTGCGGAGCTTTGCGCGACGGACAGCCGACCGCCGTATGTGGTGTTCTTCTTCGACGACGTTGAGAGCGGCGTGAACGGCTGGACGCACGGGGACTGGACCGCCGGTGGCAGCGGTCCACGGTTCCATCTGGACACGTACATGGCATGCGGAGGCACGGGCCTGAGCTGGTGGTGCGGCACATTCGACTACGACGCCGACGGGGGCTACGGCAACAACTGGCTCGAGTATCTGGAGCTTCCCCCCGTCATCGTGTCGTCCACGGGCGTTTCGGGCGCAGGAGGACCGCCTCGGAGCGACTGCCCGGTCTGGACGTTCTGTCTCCGCCACGACACCGAGCCGGGGTACGACTTCGTGCACATCCAGGCGGAGAGCCTGGGGGAGTGGACAACGCTCGACTCGTTCGACGGTACTGCGGCGTGGTACGACCTGGGCGACTACGGCTACCTGATCGGAGCTTACGACAACCCGTTCCGGGGGCGCTTCCTGTTCATATCGGACGGCGCGTGGTCGGACGGGGACGGGCTCTGGAACACCGTCGGCGGCGCCTGCGCGGTGGACAACATCAAGCTGTACGACCTCTACTCCGGGAGCGTGTTCTTCTACGACGACGGCGAGGGCGGCGGGCTGTGCACGCCCGGCCAACCGGAGCCCGCGGGCGACCACTGGCACATCGCGTACGATCTCTGCTCGTCCTGGAGCACGCCGCACTCGTGGCAGTGCGTGGACGAGGCCGACACGACCAGGCTTCCTCCGCTCATGCAGAACTGGCTCGACTCGCCGTGGATTGGTGTCTACTACGGGCCCTTCTCATGGGAAGGGGTCAAGTGGTCCTGCAAGGCGCACTTCGAGGTCGCAGGGTATGACGGCGACTACTGGTACGTCTGGGCGACCTTCGACGGGGTGAACTACTACACGCTGAAGGCGAACTACGGCGACTTCGGCGGCTGCTCCGGCTGGTCCGGCAGCTACAACAGCGGCGTTCGTCTTGACACGCTCCCCGGATGGCAGCCGGACGTCCAGCGCGTTCAGATCCGCCACGCCATGTTCACCGACTCCAACGGCACGCAGCCGACCATCGGAGGCTGCTGCGGGATCGTGTTCGACGACATCCTGGTCATTGGCTTCCTCCACACGCCGGTCGAGCGGAGCAGCTGGGGCAGGATCAAGGCGCAGTTCCAGTAGCGTGGAGGTCTCATGGGTGCCAAGGTCCCGTTCGCCGTGCTGCTGTTCGCGCTCGGTTGGTTCGCGCTCGTGTCCGCGCTGAGGCTCCTTGGCGGGAGCGGCCGGGGCCGCCTGGGACCCGACGCTCTCAGAGTGATCCACAGGATCGCGGGCTACGCGTTCGCGCTCTGTCTGGTCGTTCTTGTGGTCGCCGGCGCGCACCGCCTCGCCGTCGCCGGTGACCAGATCTCCGTCCGCGCCGTCTTTCACATCGTGCTTGCGCTCGGCGGCGCGGCCCTCCTCGCGGTCAAGGTCCTCATTGCCCGATCCCATCGGCAGCTCCTCAAGTACGCGCCCGCGCTCGGGCTCGTCGTCTTCGCGCTCGCGTTCGTCACCGTCGCCATCTCGGCCGGGCTCGAAGCCCTCGTGCGCCGCTGACCGGACCGCTCGGAAGCCCCACAGGATGGGCCTGCGCGGCGCTGGCGCGCGGGAAAGCCCTTGACGGTGGGCGTTCGGGGTGGTAGCGTCGCATCTCACGGAAGCAACCGGGCCCGTTCGACCCCGCCTCTCCCGATCCCATGGAGGACACATGCCGGTGAGGAATGCTGCACTGCGTCGGGCGCTCGCGCCCGCTGTGGCGGTTGTGCTCGTCGCCGTACTGGCGACCGCGGCCGGGGCGCTCTGCCCGCGGGTCAAGTTCGTGGACATGGGGTACAAGCAGTTCTCCATCGGCTGGACCATGGGCGTTGACGAGCGCGACATTCCGAACTTCGGCGGATACCGCGTGTGGGTGCGAGAGGTCTGGATGGAGCGGTGGACCCTCCACCGCTCCTACGTGTGGGGCGAGACCAACCCGGAGGCCACCGGCTACTGGAGTTTCCAGCCCTTCTACATCGACAGCGTCCGTGTGTACACGTCGGCGGAGGTCCTGAACGCGTTCCCGTACCAGTTCTCCGTGACGGCGTTCAAGAGGACCGACCCGGACACGGCGGCCGAGTATGCGTGCCGGCGGGCCAACACGACGGACATCGTCTATCCGCTCCACGGGCAGTCCGAGGACCTCGCGCGGATCAGGGTCATCCCGAACCCGTACCGGTCGAGCGCCGACTGGGAGCACGGCGGCGAGCGACGGGTCGTGTTCATCGGCCTTCCCCCAGTCGGCCCCCCCCCACAGCTCGCCAAGGCGACCATCAGGATCTACACGACGGCGGGCACGCTCGTCAGGACGCTCGTGCACGACGACCCCGACAGCGATCAGAAGTCCTGGGATCTCAAGAACTCCAGCGGCGAGGAGGTTGCCCCGGGGCTGTACATCTGGGACGTTGACGCGGGCGAGCTGGGCGACGTCGAGGGGAAGATCATCGTCATCAAGTAGCACGCCCCCTCACTCGTCGTGCACCCTGCGGCGCTCGCCGAGCAGCAGCACGTCGCGGAGCGCCTGCTCGCCGCGCGCCCGCATCCAGCGCTTCTCGAAGTCGCGGCCCTGCACGACCTGGGCGATCGCCGACAGCGCGCGCAGGTGCATGTTGCGCTGGTCGAGCGTTCCGACGAGCACGAAGGCCGCGTGGACCGGCGCGCCCGCGCCGGGGAAGGCGACGCCCGCGCGCGACCTCGCCATGAGAAGCTCGAAGGTCCCCGCGCCCGGGATGACGACGTGCGGGATCGCGAGCCCCGGGGCAAGCACGGTGCTGGTCTCCCGCTCGCGCGCGAGCAGCAGCTCGCGGAGCTCGCCAGGCTCGACGCCGACGCGAGGCCCGAGCCGCTCCGCGGCCAGCGCGAAGAAGTCCCCGTGGGACATCGCGCCTTCCATGTCCACGACGGGGCCGCGCTTCACGAGCCCGTCGAAGAGGTCCTCGCGGACCCCGTCGCGCTCGTGGATGATCTCCTTGAGCTCTTCCTCGAGCGTCCCCGTGACCAGTTCCTTCGCCGTGACCCTCTCCACGAGATGCAGGAGCGCGGACTCGCTGGCCGAGCGCGCCCTGCCGTAGAGCCAGTACACGAGGAACCCCAGCAGCGCAAGCGTCGCGACCGTCAGGAACGCCCCGCCCCCCATCTCGACGATCACGAAGAGGATCCCCACGATTCCCGCGATCTGGACCCACGGGTAGAGCGGCGCCCGGAACTTCGGCCGGTAGTTCTGCAGGCGGCTCTCTCTCAGGATGATCACCGCGAGGTTGGCGAGGACGTACGTCGACATGAACACCGCGGAGGCCGCCCCGACGAGGACCTCCAGTCTCACGAAGAGCGCGGCGAGCACGAGCGCCCCGGTCACAAGCAGGGCGACGTGCGGCGTGCGGAACCTCTGTCCGATCCGGCCGAACGGCTCCGGGATGAGTCCGTCGCGGCTCAGAGCGAGAAGGTACCGCGAGGCCGCCATGATGCCGCCGTTCGCCGTCGTGAGGAACGCCAGGATGGCCGCGACGCTGAGGGCGATCATCCCCGGCCGCCCCATGATCGCCTCGGCGCCGAGCGAGATCGGCATCGTGGAGCGGTCGAGCACGTGCGCGTCCAGCACGCCGCTCGTGACGAACACGATGAGCACGTACATGAGGCATGCGACGACCCACGAGAGGACCATCCCGAGCGGCAGCAGCCGCCCGGGCTCGCGCACCTCCTCCGAGATGCTGGCGACCTTGAGGAGCCCGCCGTACGACACGAAGACGAGGCCGGCCGTCGCGAAGACCGCGCGCGCCCCGTGCGGCGCGAACGGTTCGAAGCGTTGCACGTCCACCATCGGAAGGCCGCGCACGATGTAGAGGGCCATGAGCGCGAGCAGCGCCGCCACGAGGACCACCTGAAGGCGCGCGGCCTCCTTGACGCCGATCACGTTGAGGCCGACGAAGAACAGGCAGAACGCGACGCCCACGAGGTGCGGGTCCGCGGGCAGCACGAGCTGCGCGAACACCGTCATGCCGACGAGCGCGAACGCGACCTTGAGTGAGAGCGCGAACCAGGTGAGGATGCCCGCGACCGTCCCGGCCGCCGGCCCCATCCCGCGCGAGACGAAGAAGTAGTCGCCGCCCGCCTTGGGCATGGCCGTCGTGAGCTCGGCGACGCTCAAGAGGCCGGTGGAGGCGAAGAGACCCGCGATGAGGTACGAGAGGGCGACCGCGGGGCCGGCGCGCGCGTGGGCGAGCCCGGGCAGCACGAAGATGCCGGAGCTGATCATGGCCCCGGTCGCGATGCTGAACACGTCGGAGAGCCCGAGGCGCCTCCTGAGCTTCATCGGCAGAGCCTCCCGCACGCGGGGCAGTCGCGGTCCCTCTCCAGCGTCACGACATCGAAGCGCGGCTCGAGCGCCTCGACGATCAGCAGGCGCCCGGCGAGCGGCTCGCCGACGCCGACGATGAACTTGATGGCCTCTGCCGCCTCGAGCGCGCCCACGAGGCCCGGCGTGACGCCGGGAACGGCCGGCTCGACCGGCGGCGGCGCGGGAGGGAAGAAGCACTCGAGGCACGGCGTGGCCGGCGGGTGCAGGAGCGCCACGTGGCCGGTGAACTCCGAGACCGCCGCGTGCACCATCGGCACGCCCGAGGCGATGGAGCAGCGGTTGAGCACGAAGCGCGTCTCGAGGTTGTCGAGGCAGTCGAGGAGCAGCGTGGCGCCGCCGGTGAGGTCGCGCGCCGTCCGCTCGTTGATCTCGGCGACGACCGGCTCGACCTCGATCGAGGGGTTCATCGCGCGGAGCCGCTCCGCGGCGGCGGTCGCCTTCTCGCTGCCGACGTCCGCCGGCGTGTAGAGGAACTGCCTGTTCAGGTTGGAGGGCTCGATCCGGTCGGCGTCGCAGACCGTGAGCCGCCCGACGCCTGCCGCGGCGAGGTACACCGCCGCGGAGCACCCGAGCCCGCCGGCCCCCGCGACGAACACGCACGCGGCCGCGAGGCGCCGCTGGCCCTCCGCGCCCCAGCCGGGTACGCCGAGCTGACGCGAGTAGCGTTCCTCGATGCCGTTCCCGAGAGCTGGCATGGGCCGCCCCAGATGCGCGGTCGCCCTTCTCACCCGCCGGCGACTGGCGGTTGCAGCGTGATGGTCTCGCCGTCGGCCGGTCTGTAGTCGAGCCTGCGCACGGTGCCCTGGGAGTAGCCGAAGGCCACGAGCGCGCGGGGGATGCGCAGGGTGTCGAGGATCTCGCGGAGCGTGGGGGCGCCCTCCACCTCGACGCGGCGGGTGTACTGGTCCACGTCGGGCTGGAGCCGCTCCCGCAGTCTCCCACCGGATCGAAGATAGACGACCATCACATCGCCTTCGGCTTGAGCTTCTGTCCGCGCACCTTCGGGATGCCGCCCGGGATTGGCTTTCCGAGGAGCCCCAGCTTCTCGAGCCTGTCCGCGATGCGCGGCAGGCCGAGCGTCTCGAGCACCTCGCGCGTCGGGTTGCCCTCCGCGTCCCAGCCGCGGTTGGCGTAGTAGTCGTTCAGCATGTACTCGAAGTTCTCGGTGCCGACCTTCCTGCCCTCGGCCGGCCCGGTGGGGATCCTCTCCTCGAGCTGGCGGAGCGGCGCGACGTCGTGCTTCCGCCCGGGGCCGCCGTTCCGCTCGAGGTAGTGCGCGCGCGTGAGGTTCCAGATCCTCTCCGAGGTGAGCATGCACTCCTCGATGGTGATGTCCCACCCCGTGAGGTGCCGCACCGCGTCCACGTGCTCCTCGGGGGTCACGTCGAGCTCTCCCCAGAAGAGCCGGCAGCAGCACCAGGTGTCGAAGAGCGGCCTGATGTGCTGGAGGTAGATGACGACCGGGGCCTTGCCGACCGGCGTGTCCTGCCCGAGCTCGATGTCGGCCGTGATGGCCCAGCTCCGGTTGTGGTGCGCGCCGATGTCGGCGGTGCAGTAGGAGAGGAGCTGCGCGGAGTACCAGCGCGTGTCGTAGCCCGAGAACTCCATGCCCTTCGCCTGCTCCGCGAACTCGATCGTGCCGCGCCCGAGCTTCTGCGCGGCGGCGCGCGTCCCGTGCGAGAAGAGCTCGCCGATCCCGCGGCGCGCGGCGATCATGCCGACGAAGTGCTCGAAGTCGTCGATGTTGCCCCAGCGGAGCTCGTGGCCCTCGAGGTCGTCCTTCGTGATGATGCCGCGCTCGTAGCACTCCATCGCGAAGCCCGTCACGTTCCCGCCGCTCATCGTGTCGAGGCCGAGGTTGTCGCACAGGTAGTTGGCGTAGGCGACGTGGTGGATGTCGGTCATGCCGCAGCTTCCGCCGCAGAGCGCGATGGTCTCGTACTCGGGCCCCTCGAGGTAGGTGTCGGGCTTGCCGGGAATGCGCGCGCGCGAGTACTTCCCGCAGTTCATCCAGCAGCCGAAGCACGCCTTGTGCGTGACGAGGACCTCCTCGGCGAGCTTCTCGCCGCTGATGCCCTCCCATCCCTCGTGGTAGGTCGTCTGGAAGTTGCGGCTGGGGAAGCAGCCGTGCTCGTTGGCCCAGCTCACGAAGAGCGCCGTGCCGTACTTCTGCCACGGCTCCATGTTCGGGTGGGGCTTCGTGCGCTGGATGATGTCGTAGGTGTGCTTCGTAAGGCCCGGCAGGTCGTGCACCGCGAGCGACTTCGTCCCGCGAACCGCGATGGCCTTCAAGCGCTTCGAGCCCATGACGGCGCCCACGCCGCACCGGCCGGCCTGCCGCCCGAAGTCGTGCGTGATGCACGCGAACCCGACGCCGTTCTCGCCGGCGGGCCCGATGGTCGCGATCTGGAAGTCCTCGCCGAGGTCCTTCTTCATGCGGGCCTCGAGGTCGAGCGAGCCCATGCCCCAGTACTGCTCGGCGGGTCGGAGCTCGACCGCGTCGTCGTCGATGAAGAGGTACACGGGCTTCGGCGAGATGCGCTCGAGGACGATCATGTCGTAGCCGGCGTACTTGATCTCGGGGCCGAGGTGGCCGCCCATGTTCGAATCGGCGTGTCCGTTCGTGAGCGGCGAGACGCAACCGAAGCCGAGCTTGGAGCCGCACGGGGCGAAGGAGCCCGTGAGAACTCCCGGCGCCACGATGAAGAGGTTCTCCGGACCGAGCGGGTCGGCGTTGCGCGGGACCTCGTCGTAGATGGTCTTTGCGACGAAGCCGCGTGCGCCGAGCCACTCGCGGGCGAACGACTCCGGCGTCGGCGACCGCCTGATCTCGCCGGTCTCAAGGTTGATGCGCAGAACAGTCCCGCCGAATCCGTACATCGCGTCGCTCCGTTCCGTGCCTGAGAGGGTTCGCTCAGCGCGCCGGCCCGCGCGCGAGCATCCGCGCGCCGCTAGCGCGAGGTCGGCCGCGGCGAGTCCACCACCGTGAGCGCCCCGGTGTTGCAGACCTCGGTGCACTTGAGACACAGGTCGCACTTGACGGGCGTCGGGGCCGCCGCGTGCGTGTACATCACGCCGATCGGGCAGGTCTCGACGCAGACGCCGCAGTTCGTGCACTTCGAGGTATCAAGGACGAACGCGTCGGCGCTCCCCGTGCGCTCGATGGCGCCCTCGGGGCATGCGCGCGCGCACGCGCCGCACTGCACGCAGAGCCGCGGCGTGAACACGCCGGGCTCCGGGAACTCCGCCCCGATGCGGATGGCCGCCTTCTTCGGGTTGATCTCGCCGTAGTGCTCGATGGTGCAGATCTGCTGGCAGAGCTTGCAGCCCGTGCACCGTGACGTGTCGACCTTGATGCGCATCAACTCCTCCGCCTTCGGCACCGGAGCTCGATGGCGTCCCCGCCCTCGACGTTCTGGAGCGCCGAGCTCATCCCAAGGACGCCCGACGCGAGGATGTCCTGCACGAACGCGTTCAGCGGCACCTCGCGGCCGTCCACCGTAAGCGAGGTCATCCAGCGGTCGCCGCCCTGGGCGGCCGCCGCGGTCGCCTCGATGAGGTCGCACAGGCGACCGGTCTCGTCGGCCCGGAACGCGGGTCCGTCGAACCCGTCCGGTCGCTCGCCGACGACGCCGATGACGCCGTCGAGCGACGCGACGTCGAGCCCGCCTCCCGTCACGACGATCTTGCTTCCGGGCGACCCCTTGAACCCCTCGGCAAGCACGATCTCGCCGGGGAGGGAGTCTCGCAGGGCGACGCGCTCGAGCGACTCGCCGCCCGGCGCGCGGAACACGACCGTGGAGCCCGCCCCCGCGAGGACCGCCGCCGAGGCGCCGGCGCGACGCGCGCGCGCGGTGTCGGTGTCCTCGCCGTCGAGCGTCGGCCCGTCTTCGTGCGTGTGCTTGATGTAGCACACCCGGCGCCCGCGGCGGACCAGCTCGCGCGTGATGTCCTCGGCGAGGGAGGTCTTGCCCGTCTTCTTCGCTCCGACGATCTGGATCCAGAATCCTGCCATGTCGTCTCCGCGCGGGCACTAGTAGCGCAGCGCGACCGCCGTCGCGACGGCGGCGATCCCGGAACCGACGGCGGCTGCGCGGTAGGCGACCCAGACAGCCCTGCTCCACGTGGCGCGCGACTCCGAGAGCCGCGCGCCGAGGGCGAGGCCGGCCCACGCCGCCGGGGCGGCGAGGAGCGTGGCGACGGGCCCCTGGACGAACTGGTAGTCGAGCAGCTTGTCTGCCGCCATCCAGTAGGGATTGAGCAGAACGTACCTGGCGAAGTACCCGAACACGACGAACGACACGAAGGTGAGCGCCATCGAGAGGGCGACCGGCGCCCAGACGTCTCGCGCGGCCGACGGAGCGGTCGCGCCAGACGATGCGGCGCCGCGCGCGAGCGGGACCGCGGACCACGCGGTCCTGCCTGCGCGCCTCTCGTACAGCGTGAAGCCTGCCTCGAAGATCGCTCCCACGACGACCACCGCCGCGAGCTTGCATCCCCACACGGGGTGCTGCAGGACCTTGTACGCCGACGCCACGGCCGCGAGCGCGAGCGTGCTTCCGGGGACGCTCCACAGGGAGCGCGCGAGGACCATGAAGAGGACGCCGAACGCCGTGAGGATGGGCGCTCTCGGCACGTCGTTCACCCAGGCGAGCTCCCCGATGCCGAGCTCGACGAGGCCCCAGAGCGAGCCGAAGAGCAGCACCGAGAGGACGACGAAACGCCGCGAGTTCATGGGTATCTCCTGTGTTCCGAACGTCGCGGCGATGCTATCAGAACCCCCGCGGCGAGTAAAGCCGGCCGCACTGCCAAGGAGCCGTCGCCCATCCGCGAGCTTCAGCGGTTCGTGAAGCTCCCGGGGATGATCTCGCTCGGGGGGGGCTACCCCAACCCCGACACGTTCGTGTTCGATCGGATCGACGTCCGGTTCGAGGATGGGACCGCCGCGGCGCTCGAGGGCGGCAACCCAACCGCGGCCTCGCAGTACGGGCCCTCCGACGCGCACACGGGCCTTGCGTGTCGAGCGCGGCGCGACGGTCAGCGCCACAGGGCTTTGATCCGCCCCCAGGACATCGGTTCCACCGCGGACGCGCAGTCCCCGCACCCGGCGCCGAGCGCGCCGACGCGCTCGCCCCAGGCGTTGTTGCCCGGCAGGCACGGCGAGTTCGCGCAGAGCGTGTAGTCGGCGGCGAGCATGCCGCAGAGGAGCGGGTCGGTGACGAGGTTGTCGGTCGCGTTCCCGCAGAGCGTGTTGCCCCCGGCGTTACCGAACACGACCGAGCGGGTCGTCACGGGGGACGCGCCGTTCTCGCACTTCATGGGGGGCCCGGCCGCGCTGAACGCGACGACGCACGCGCGGAAGGTCGGCGCGGGGCTGCCGACGCAGTAGAGGGTTCCTGGGGCTCCGGCCCCTCCGTTCCGGGCGAACGTGCAGTTCCTCACGACGACGGCCGATAAGAGGAAGGTGGCGCCGCTTCCGTACGTGGCCGTGTTCCCCGTGAAGACGCAGTTCCTGACCTTCGCCGAGGACGACGCGAAGAACGCGCCGGCGCCGGAGGTCGCCGAGTTCGCGACGAACCAGCAGCCGTCAATGAGCGGCGAGGCGCCGGTGCAGTTGATCCCGCCGCCCTGCGCGGCGTAGCCGCGCGTGATGGTGAACCCGCGGACGACCGCGGTCGTGTCCTCGCCGGAGCTGAACGTGAACCCGCGCGCCGCCGACTCACAGTCGATGGTCGTGGACTCGGGCCCAGCGGGCGCGATGAGCAGCACGCGCCGCCCGCCGAAGTTGAGCGAGCGGTTCCCGGCGCCTGAGTATGTCCCCGGAGCCACCGACACCGTGTCGCCGCCGAGCGCGGCGCTAAGTCCCTCCTGGATCGTCATGAAGTCGCCGCTTCCGTCGGCGGCGACGCGGTAGGTGTGACCCGGCGCCGGAGCTGCGGCCGCAGCAAGCGCGACAGCCATCAGAATGACGATGCGCGACATGGCGCGGACTCCTCAGATTATCTCATGCGAACATCTCAAGTGTAGCCGTGTCGGTTCCCCTGCGTCAAGCGAGCCCATGACCGCCCGCTGTCGTTGACGCTGCACGCGGACTCGGTTAACCTCGGCTTCCGTCCCATGAGGAAACGCGCCGGCCGGGGAGCACTCGAGTCGGCCTCGTCTCACACGCGAAGCACGGAGGGGGATGCCGTCGCCTCATGTCGTTCTCCCCGGTCCGCGCTCTGGTCCTCGCGCTCTGCGTCGCGGCCGCCGGATGCGGCGGCCCGCGGCATCTCCCATCGAATCCCGGATGGCTGCGCTACGCGTTTCGACCGGCGGCGCCCATGAGTTACACGCCGGTCGTCGTCTTCGCCACCGACTTCGACGGCGACGGTGTGGACGAGGAGCTGCGGTTCGTCCGCGGGCTCGACCACTCGAGCTACTGGGACATCGGCGCACCGGCCGAGCACGGGAGCTACAACCTCCACACGACCCGGCCGCGCGGGGCAGGCACCATCTGCGGCGTGACCGATCTCACAGGCGACGGCGTACCCGAGGTCGTGTGGTACGAGCAGCAGGTGGGTGTGCGCGCGGCGTCGGTCGTCGTGACCGAGGTCGTGCGCTGCGACAGCACCGCCGTGGTGCGCGATCTGGCGAGGATCGCCTTCGAGTACGACGAGCCCGTGTCGCCCAGGGGAGACTGGGTGACGGATGTCTTCCTGCTCGGGGCCTTCGACCTGGATGGGAACGGCACGCGGGAGGCCCTCGCGTGCGCGATGGTCACGGGAGCGGCGCGGTCGCCCCGAGGCGTCTGGCTCGTGAACTGGGAGACCGGCGAGATCCCGTGGCGTCGCCCAGCGGCCGGGACGCCCACGGGCGGCCGGGCCATCGCGGACGTAGACGGCGACGGGACGCCCGAGATCGTCACCGGTGTCGGAACGCACTCCAAACAAAGGCCGGAGCTCGTCCGGCTGTCGGTCTGGCGCGCCGCCGACGGCGAGCCGCTCGCTATCGAGGTCCCGCCGCTTCGCGCACGGCCCGAGGACGTCGCGGCCATCGCGCTCCACTTCGCGCGGACGATCGGGAGGGAGATGGGGCGCGGCCAGATGGGCGTCTCGCAGGCGGCGCTCGACGCGCTCGGGCTCGACCCGGAGAGGTTCCGGAGCTGACGCGGCGCTCCGAGCGCGCAGCACTCGCGCCCCGCTTGCCCAGTTGCCCACCCGGTGGTATAATGAAGCTGTGACCATCAACGCGACCCGGCGGCCCAGGCCGCCCTGGGAGGTTTGCATGATCCGCACCTTCAGGAGAGCTCCGGGCGCCGCAGTCCTGACCCTGGTCCTCGGGCTCGCCTTGGGCGCCGTGGAAGTGGCCCAGTCGGCAGACGCGACGCCGTCGCCTCACAGGCTCTGGGTGTTCCTCGCGGACAAGGGTCTGACCCGGGCCGATGAGGGCGTGGCCGTCGCACGGGCCGCGGCCACGCTTTCGCCCCGCGCGCTCGCGCGCCGCGCGAAGGTGGGCATGCCCGTCACCGTGCGGGACGTCCCCGTCGCGCCGGAACACGTCGGCGCGGTCGAGGCGACGGGCGCAAGGGTGGTCGTTCGGAGCCGCTGGCTGAACGCGGTCTCGGTGGAGGCCGACGCGTCGCAGGCGGCGGCGATCGCCGCGCTGCCGTTCGTGCGCGAGGTTCGGCCCGTGGCCCGCGCGAGGAAGGAGCTGCCGCAGCTCGTCCCGACGGCCCCGGCGACGCCCCGCGGCGGGCGGTCGCTCGACTACGGCCCGGCGCTCGGGCAGCTCGATCAGATCCAGGTGCCCGACCTTCACGACCAGGGGTTCGACGGGTCGGGCGTCCTCATCGCCATGTTCGACACGGGCTTCGACACCGACCACCAGGCGTACCGCCACCTCGACGTCGTCGCGGAGCGCGACTTCATCAACAACGACGCCGTCACGGCCGACCAACCCGGCGACCCGCCCGGTCAGGACTCGCACGGGACGGCGACGCTCTCGTGCGTCGGCGGGGCGTACGCGGGGCAGCTGTACGGCGGCTCGTACCGCGGGAGCTTCGCGCTCGCGAAGACCGAGCGCGTGGACACCGAGATCCAGGCGGAGGAGGACCACTGGGTCGCCGCCGCGGAGTGGGCCGACAGCCTCGGCGCGGACGTCATCTCGAGCTCGCTCGGCTACCTCGACTGGTACACGTACGAGGACATGGACGGGAACACCGCCGTGACGACGATCGCGGCCGACATGGCGGCGGCGCGCGGTGTCGTCGTCGTCAACTCGATGGGGAACGAGGGCGGGAGCGCGTGGCGCTACATGATCGCGCCGGCGGACGGCGACAGCGTCGTGGCGGTCGGCGCCGTGAACAGCGACGGCATCAGAGTGTCGTTCAGCTCGGTCGGGCCGACGTACGACGGGCGCATCAAGCCCGACGTGATGGCGCAAGGCCGGCACGTCTACGTCGCCACGACGAGCGACACCGCGTCGTACGCGACCGCGAGCGGCACCTCGTTCTCGTGTCCTCTCACCGCGGGCGCGGTCGGGCTGCTGCTCCAGGCGCATCCGCACTGGACGCCGTCCATGGTCATCGAGGCACTGCGCGAGACGGCCACGCAGAGCGCGAGCCCCGACACGCTCATGGGCTGGGGCATCGTGCAGGCGGCGGACGCGATGGTCCACCAGCCGTCGGGTGTGCCCGGGGACGAGGGTGGAGGGTCGCGGCGGCCGGTCGTTTCCGCATCGCGCAGCCCGTTCGACGCGGGCACGGCTTTGAGCTACTTCGTGCCCGGCGACGGCCGCGCGCGGGTCGCGGTGTACGACGTCGCCGGACGCCTCGTGCGCGTGCTCGCCGACGGGCGCCGCCCCGCGGGGTGGCACGCGGCGGCCTGGGACGGCGCGGACGCCGCGGGCGCCCCGGTCGCGAGCGGCGTGTACTTCGCCAGGGTCATCGCGGCGGGCCGAAGCGCGGTCGCGAAGCTGGTGGTGGTGAGGTAGGCGGGCCCTCCCCCGGTCCAGAGCTCCTTTCCCTGCAGAGAGCCGCCATTGCCGGTTCCCACGGCCCCTGCCGAGGAGCTCCCGCGCCACGGGGGCGTCTGCTCACGCGCCCCGCAGACCCCGCACGCATCACACCAAGGCTTGGCCAACCGCAATTCTTGACACTGAGCGGAACTTCTGGTATGCTTGCCATCAAGTCGTGTTGAGCATGTGGCCTTTGGAGAAATGCAAGCGGAGCGGGCAACCGAGGACAGGAGGAGGGCGTCATGAAGCGAGCGGCAGTGCTTCTCGTGCTCGTCGCACTCATGTTGTGCGCGAGCGTCTCTGCTGCCTTGGCCCAGGTTGATGTCACGGCCACGGGCGGCACGCCGTCGGCGAGCTACACGACGTTGAAGGGCGCGTTCGACGCCATCAACGCCGGCACGCACACCGGCGACATCACGATCGGCCTCAGCGGCAACACCACGGAGGGCACGACGCCGGCGACACTGAACAGCGCCGGCGCCGGCTCCGCCAGCTACACGTCGGTGCTCATCAGGCCGACGGCGGACGGTGTCTCGATCTCCGGCAATCCCGCGCAGGGGTTCGGCGTCATCCAGTTGAACGGCGTGGACAACGTCACGATCAACGGTGACAACCCGAACACGAGCGGGACGAACCGGGATCTCACGATCAACAACACGGCGGCGAGCACCGTGACGTACGGCTCGGTCGTCCGCATCGCCACGTCGGGCACGGCCCCGTACAGCACGAACGACAACATCGCGATCAGGAACTGCAACCTCAACGGCAACGTGACGGGCGGGAACAGCAGCTCCATCACGGGCACGACGACCAGCTCGAACGCGTCGTTCGGCGTCATTGTGGGCCCGAACGGCGGCGCGAGCGTCACGGCGGTCACGAGTGTCACGGGCGCAATGGCCTCCGGTGTCACCGTGAACGGCCTCGTCGTTGACAACAACGCGGTGAATCAGTGCGCCCGCGGCATCGTGTTCCTCGGGGCGAACTCCTCTTCCTCGACGGGCATCACGATCTACAGCAACGTCGTCGGGGCGGCCGGGACCCTGGCGGGCGATCCTCCCTACACGTCGCCCGCGACCACGGTGTACACGAAGGGCATCTACGTGACCGGCACGAACGCCGTGGCGATCGCAGGGAACACGGTGCGGAACATCCTGTCGTACGTCGCGACCACGATGAGCGCCATCGAGCTCACCACCGGCATCGGCTCCGGTACGATCATGCTCAACAACAACGTCGTCAACGGCGTGGTCAACAACGGAACCAGCAGCGGCGCGCGGGGCATAGACGCCTCGAGCGCATCGGGCACGGCGTTCGGCATCAACGGGAACACGGTCACCAACGTCCAGTGCATGGGCAGCGTGTCGATCATGGGCGTGAACGTGTCCACGAGCGTCACCGGCGGCCTGATCGAGAAGAACAAGGTGACCCAGGTCTACAGCCGCGGGACCGGTACCTACGGCTCCTATGGCATCAGCGTCGCCGGCGGCAGCAACCTGACGATCCAGAACAACTTCGTCAGCGACATCCATCACAACATGAGCGGCGGCGGAGCGTTCTCCACGAGCTTCGGCGTGTTCGGACTGAGGATCGCCGGCGGGACGGGCCACAAGGTCTATCACAACTCGGTGAACCTCTACGGTCCCCATCTGGGCACGGCCGCGTCGTCGCTGCTTTCGGCGGCGTTCGCGATCGGCGGCACCGGCCAGACGGGCCTTGACGTGCGGAACAACCTCTTCGTGAACACGATTCCGAGCGGCACGACGAGCGTCGCCCACGTCTCCATCTGGCTGCCGTCCGCGGGCACGAGCGCGATGAACCTGACGCTGAACAACAACGCGTACTTTAGCGGCACGGACGCGGCGCGACAGGGCATCGGGCAGGTCGGGACGACGGCCGGCACGGGGTTCTACCTTGCGTCCAACTTCGATCCCGGCGCCACGACGCCGGCGACCAACATGCGGGCGTACACGAGCACGCTGTCGGCCGCGGGCACGAACGACAACGCGTCGTTCGGAACCACGGCGGGGGCGCCCTTCACGACCCCGACGGACCTGCACATCGTCGCCGGGACGATGACCCTGCTCGAGTCCGGCGGCGCGGCCGGCACGGGCGTGGCCGTTGACATCGACAACGAGGCGCGGCCCGGTCCTCCTGGGTCGATCTACGGCGGTGGCACGGCGAACGACATCGGCGCGGACGAGTTCGATGGCACGCCGGTCTCCTCCAACGACATCGCCGCGACGGCGTTCGTGGATCCGACGAACGGCGGGGCGAAGGTCGTCGGCGTGGCCTTCGATCCGAAGGCGTCGTTCACGAACCTCGGCACGGCCACGCAGACGGACGTGCCGGTTCGCTACCGGATCGTCGGTCCTTCGCCGTCCACGGACGAGGTGTACAACGAGACGGCGTCGATCGCCTCGATCTCGAGCATGGGCACCGTGACGGTGACCTTCCCGAGCGCGACCCTGGCCGACGGCGGCGTCTATGCGATCTACGCGTCGTCGGAGCTGGTTGGTGACCAGGTGCCTGGGAACGACCAGATCGTCGGCTCGTGCAGAGGCATCGCGCCGCTGTCCGGCACGTACCTCGTCGGCGTCTCGGAGTTCAACCGCGCGACCGGGCTGGACCTGACCTTCGAGCGGCAGGTGACAACGGTCACGAGGGAGAGCCTGGAGCCGGTGGACGAGACGGAGAAGTCCGGCGCGGCGGCCGATCGGCTCGTGTGGAAGACGGTCACACACGAGGTCGAGCAGGTGAGCTGGACGCCGGTGACGGGCGGCCGCGCGTATGAAGGGTCGCTGTACGCCGAGCAGGCGAGGGGGACGCGCGGCGTCTACGCGACGATCACCGCGGCCGTGGCCGACCTCAACGCCGCCGGCGTGGCCGGGCCGGTGGAGTTCCTGCTGACCGACGCGACCTATCCGAGCGAGACGTTCCCGATCACGGTGAACGTGACCATGAACGTTCCGGACGCCACCAACACCGTGACGTTCAAGCCCTACACCGGCGTGACGGCGACGATCGCCGGGCCGAGCGCGGGCGGCTCGCTCTTCAGGGTCTTCAAGACGAACTACATCACGATCGACGGCTCGAACTCGGACGGCGGGACGACCCGCGACCTCACGCTCGAGAACACGAGCGCCACGAGCCCGATGGTCGTCTGGTTCGGCTCGAGCGGCACGACGCCGATCACGAACGTGGCGCTCAAGAACTGCGTCGTCCGGAACGGCGTCAACACGAACACGCCTGTCGTCATCAGCGACGGGACGACCGCGGGCAACGCCGGGTACTTCTCGAACATCGAGGTCCGGAACAACAGGATCGAGAAGGCGTACATCGGCGTCTACTGCAACGCCGCCGTGGCGGCGCTGAACGGCTCCGGCCTGACGATCGTCGGGAACGACCTCAACACCAGCGGCGCGAATGCCATCAGGTACGTCGGTCTGTACCTGCAGGGCGTTGACGGCGGCGTTGTCGCGGGCAACGACATCGGCAACTTCGAGACGGCAACGAGCGAGACCGACCGCGGGATCTGGCTTGCGACAAGCACGGTCAACACGATCGTGAACGCCAACCGGATCCACGACCTCCGCTACACCGGAACGTTGGGCTACGGAGCGAAGGGCATCGGCATCTCGACGGGGGCCGCCGCGGCCGGCGTGGTCGTCTCCAACAACATGATCTTCAACATCACCGGTGACGGCGACAGCTACACCACGTTCGGGTGCACCTACACCCCGGTTGGCATCTACGCGTGGGGCACCGGGCAGGGTGGCGTGGGCATCTACGCCAACTCGATCTACCTCTACGGCAACACGATCAACTACAGCGCCGCTGCCTACTCCGTCGGCATCGGACTCGACGACGGCAGCGCCGCGGATGTCACGGGCAACTGCGTCGTGAACAACCTCGGCCGGCTTGCCTTGACGGGGGCGGGCTCGGTGGCGCTGGCGCTCGAGATCGGCGCCTCGCAGCTGACCGGCGGCGACTACAACGACCTCTTCTGCAACGCGACGGGCGGCGGCCTGAACCTCGTCGGGAAGATTGCTGCGGCGAACTACGCCGACCTGCCCACCTGGCGGACGGCGTCGGGCCGGGACGCGAACAGCATCTCGGCCGACCCGCAGTACGTCGGCACCACCGACCTCCACATCAGGCAGGACCTCATCTCGCCGGTGGGCGATGCCGGGACGACCATCACCGGGATCGCGTACGACTTCGACGGCGACCCGCGCGGCGCCAACCCGGACATCGGTGCGGACGAGTTCACGATCTACTTCCTGGCGACCTCGGTCGTGGGGAACGGCAGCATCCAGGTTGTGCCGAGCCAGGCAGCCTACGCACCCGGCACGCCTGTGACGCTGACGGCGATTCCGGGCGGGGAGTGCTACGAGTTCGTCGGCTGGTCGGGTGATGCGGGCGGGAACACGAACCCGCTCCAGATCGTGATGGATGCGAACAAGGACATCACGGCGACGTTCGCGCTGAAGACCTTCACGATCGCGGCGTCGGCGGGCGAGGGCGGCACGATCGAGCCCGAGGGCGACGTGGTGGTGGACTGCGGTGGCGATGCCACGTTCACGATCACGCCTGACGTGTGCTACGACATCCTCGACGTGGTGGTGGACGGCGAGTCGGTGGGCGCGGTGGAGAGCTACCTGTTCGAGGACGTGGTGGCGAACCACACGATCCACGCGACGTTCGCGCTGAAGACCTTCACGATCGCGGCGTCGGCGGGCGAGGGCGGCACGATCGAGCCCGAGGGCGACGTGGTGGTGGACTGCGGTGGCGATGCCGCGTTCACGATCACGCCTGACGTGTGCTACGACATCCTCGACGTGGTGGTGGACGGCGAGTCGGTGGGCGCGGTGGAGAGCTACCTGTTCGAGGACGTGGTGGCGAACCACACGATCCACGCGACGTTCGCGCTGAAGACCTTCACGCTGACCACGGAAGTCGTGGGCAACGGCTCGCTGCTGATCGTCCCCGATCTCCCGACCTACGAGTGCGGCGCCGAGGTCGAGATCACGGCCATCCCGGATCCCAACTGGGAGTTCGACCATTGGGAGGGGGACGCGACCGGCACGGACAACCCGGTGATCGTGGTCATGGACGGCGACAAGACCGTCACGGGCGTGTTCATCGAGATCCCGTCCCCGGTCGAGGTCGCGTTCTACGCCACGATCGTCGAGGAGCAGGCGGTCGTCCTCCGCTGGGCGATCTCCGGCCACAGCGCGGGCTCCGGCCTCCTGATCTACCGCTCGCTGGCCGCTGAGGGTCCGTTCGAGTGCATCACGCCCGCTCCGCTGACGGACGTTACGGGCGGGACGTTCGTGGACCGCAACGCATGGCCTGGCGGGACGTTCTGGTACGAACTGAGGGTGGTGCTGCCGACCGGTGAGGAGATCGTGGCGGGCGGGCATCCGTCGGTGACGGTGCCCGGCGTGCTCGCGTTCGGGATCCGCTCGGTGGCGCCGAACCCGACGACGGCGGGGGCGAGCATCGCGTACTCGGTCCCGGTGGGCGCGCGCACTGCTCGCCTGTCGGTGTACGATGTCGCGGGCCGTGTCGTCCGGCATCTCACGCCGGAGGCTGACTCGCGCGGCGGGTACGCCACGGTGGAGTGGGACGGGCTCGACAACATGGGCGCGCGCCTGGTCTCCGGGGTGTACTTCGTGCGGCTCGAGGTTGACGGTGCGGTCGCGTCGCAGAAGCTGACGCTGCTGCGGTAACACGGAGTGACCCAGGGTCTGGGGCTCCGTTCCCTTCAGGCGGCCACCCTTCGGGGTGGCCGCCTGCCTTGCCGGGCATGGTCGTTGTTCCTGCGCCGCCCCGGCGGCAATGATGTTGCGTTCGGGCCCCGGAGTTGGTATTCGTTCTACCGACCCGGGGCCCTCGCGCGTCCGGCGGAACCGGCGCGCGGGGGCGCTTGTCGAGGCGGACGGACCCAGGCGCGAACGGAAGCGCGGGCGGAAGGAGCGAGGCGGGGATGAAGGTACCTCTTCTGGATCTCAAGCGGCAGTACGCGACCATCCGGCAGGAGATCGACGGCGCCATCCGGGAGGTCGTCGAGTCGCAGGTGTTCATCAAGGGGCCGAAGGTCGCGGAGCTCGAGGCCAAGGTCGCCGAGTACTGCGGGACGAAGCGGGCCGTCGGCGTGGCGTCGGGCACCGACGCGCTCCTGCTCTCGCTCATGGCGTACGGGATCGGGCGGGGCGACGAGGTCATCACGACCCCCTACACGTTCTTCGCGACGGCGGGGTCGGTCGCGCGGCTCGGCGCGGTCCCGGTCTTCGTGGACGTCGAGCGCGCCACCTACAACCTCGACCCGGCGCTCGTCGAGGCCGCCGTCACGCCCCGCACGAAGGCGATCATCCCGGTCCACCTGTACGGCCAGTGCGTGGACATGGACCCGCTCATGGAGATCGCCGCGAAGCACGGGCTCGTCGTCATCGAGGACGCGTGTCAGTCCATCGGATCCGAGTACAAGGGGAAGCGCGCGGGCGCGATCGGTCACGTCGGGTGCTTCAGCTTCTTCCCGAGCAAGAACCTCGGCGCGTACGGCGACGGCGGCATGGTGACGACGAACGACCCGGCGATCGCCGACAAGCTCGTGAGCCTGAGGGAGCACGGGCAGACGGAGAAGTACTTCTACTGGACGGTCGGCGCCAACAGCAGGTTGGACTCGCTGCAGGCGGCGATCCTCCTCGTGAAGCTGCGCCACCTCGACGCGTGGAGCGACGGCCGCTCGCGGAACGCGGAGCGCTACAACGCGCGCTTCGCCGGGACCGCCGTCGGGACGCCGCACCGCGAGCCGCACTGTCGCCACATCTACAACCAGTACATGGTCCGCGTCCGGGAGCGCGACGCCCTCGAGGCGCACCTCAAGGCCAACGGCATCGGCTGCGCGCTCTACTACCCGATGCCGCTGCACCTCCAGACCTGCTTCAAGGACCTCGGGTACAAGGAAGGCGACCTCCCCGAGTCCGAGGCGGCCGCGCGGGAGACGCTCTCCATCCCCGTGTTCACCGAACTCACGACGGAGGAGCTGGACTACGTGGCGGACACCGTTCTCGCGTTCCGCGGGCGCGCGTAGCGCGGGCGGCCGCGGGGGCCGCGACGCGCTCGAGGGGCGGCACGTTGACCTCTCCTCGCCGCGCGGCTACTACCTCGACCACTCCGCGTGCGTGAACGGCAGCGACCCGACCGACGCGCTCGGCCTGCCGATGCTCATCGGCGACGGCGGCGCGCGCGCGTACTCCCAGTCGCTGCTCGCGTGATTCGCGTTCGGCAACCTCGAGCTCTACCTGACCACGGGAAGCGAACGGCGTCGCCGCCTCTTCGAGGCGGCGGCCGCCGTGCTCATGCGGACCGCGGAGGAGGTGCCGGGAAGCTACATCGGGTGGCCGATGCCGACCGCGCCGCGCGCCCTCGCGGAGAAGCTCGGGAGCGGCTGGTTCTCGGGCGCGGCGCACGGCGAGTGCGTCTCGCTCCTCGTGCGCGCCGGGACGCTCTTCCGCGTCGAGGGCACGCTCGAGTGCGCGTCGCGCGCGATGGGCGGGTTCCACCTCACGGTCGAGGACGGCGGGATGCTCCGCGAGGTCGGGACGCCGGGTCAGGAGGGCGGGCTCGAGTCGCTCGCGTTCATCGAGGAGTACCCCATGCTCGATCGCGCGTCGCTCGTGCTCTCCGGCCACGTCCACGCGATGTGGGGCATCTACGACCACTGGAAGGCCACCGGCGACCACGCCTCCGAGGTGCTCTTCGACCGCTGCCTCCGCGGCCTCCGGTTCCTGCTCGACCGGTACGATCTGGGCTACTGGACGCGGTGCGATCTCGACGCCTCGTGGCGCGGCGTACGGCCCGCCAACCCGGCGCGCCAGCGGCTCCACGCGGCGCAGATGATGACGCTCCACCGCATGACCGGCGACGAGCAGCTCCTCGACGCCGCGCGCCGCTGGGAGTCGTACGCCGCCCGCTGGTCGTGCCGGGCGCGCGCCCGCCTGAACCGTGTGCGGTTCGCGCTGAGGAACCGCGGCGCGGAGGTCATCTAGCCGTCCGTCGGCCCCGTGACGGTAGGCGCCCGCCGCTCGCGAGCACCCTGCCGCCTGTCGCTGCGCCGGGAGCCCGGCGCCAGTCGCGCGATTGCCTCCGCTTCCCGCCGATGCTATCTTAGAGTGTCCCGCACGGTACCCGCCAGCGGTCGCGGTGAGTGCCGGCGCTGTCAACCAAGGAGGCGGGCATGGCCACGAAGCACGTGTACTTCTTCGGCGGGGGCGAGGCCGAGGGGCGAGGCGACATGAAGAGCCTCCTCGGCGGCAAGGGTGCGAACCTCGCCGAGATGACCAACATCGGGATCCCCGTGCCCGCCGGGTTCACCATCTCGACCGAGGTCTGCACGCACTACTACGAGCGGGGGAAGGAGTTTCCCGAGGGGCTTCGGGAGGAGGTGGGGGCGGCCATCCACAAGGTCGAGGCGGTGATGGGGGCGACGTTCGGCGACGCCGCGAACCCGCTCCTCTTCTCGGTCCGCTCGGGCGCGCGCGCCTCGATGCCGGGCATGATGGACACCGTGCTCAACATCGGCCTCAACGACGCGACGGCCGCGGGCCTCATCGCGAAGACCGGCGACGACCGCTTCGTGTACGACAGCTACCGCCGCCTCATCGAGATGTACGCGGACGTCGTGATGGGCCTCGACATCAAGGAGTTCCACGCGCTCCTCGACGCCAAGAAGAAGGAGAAGGGGGTCTGGCACGACGTGGACCTCGCGGCCGCCGACCTCAAGGCCCTCGCGGCCGACTACAAGAGGAAGGTCCGCGAGATCTCCGGGCGCGACTTCCCCGACGACCCGCACGAGCAGCTCTGGGGCGCCGTCCGCGCCGTGTTCGAGTCGTGGAACGTGCCCCGCGCGGTGAGCTACCGGCGGTTGTACGACATCCCCGACGACTGGGGCACCGCCGTCAACGTGCAGGCGATGGTCTTCGGGAACATGGGCGAGGGCTGCGCGACCGGCGTCGCCTTCACGCGCGACCCGGCCACCGGCGAGCGCGTGTTCTACGGCGAGTACCTCGAGAACGCGCAGGGCGAGGACGTCGTCTCCGGCGTGCGGACGCCGCACCCGATCAACCTCGCGCAGAAGAAGCCCGGCGACGAGCCCTCCCTCGAGGAGACGATGCCGGAGATCTACCACGAGCTCGAGGCCATCCGCGAGCGGCTCGAGCGCCACTACACCGACACGCAGGACATCGAGTTCACCGTCCAGCGCGGCAGGCTCTGGATGCTCCAGACGCGGACCGGGAAGCGGACCGCCCAGGCGGCGGTGCGCATCGCCGTCGAGATGGAGCAGGAGGGCCTCATCGACCGCAAGACGGCCGTGCTGCGCGTGGACCCCGAGCAGCTCGAGCAGCTGCTGCACAAGCGGCTCGATCCCGCCGCGAAGTACGAGGCGCTCACGAAGGGGCTCCCGGCGTCGCCCGGCGCTGCGGTCGGGCGCGTCGTGTTCACGGCACAGGACGCCGTGCGGTGGGCCGAGGCGGAGGCCGCGGCGGACCCGAAGGAGCAGGAAGACCACCGGACGATCCTCGTGCGTGAGGAGACGTCGCCCGAGGACATCGACGGCATGAACGCGGCGCAGGGGTTCCTCACGGCGCGCGGAGGCATGACCTCGCACGCCGCCGTCGTCGCGCGCGGCATGGGCAAGTGCTGCATCGCCGGCGCGAGCGACGTGAAGATCGACTACGCCTCGCGGACATTCTCCGTCGGGAAGACGGTCGTGAAGGAAGGCGACTGGGTCACGCTGAACGGGTCCACCGGCGAGGTCGTGGTGGGGAAGGTGCCGACCGTCGAACCCGAGATGTCGGGTCACTTCGCGACGCTCATGGGGTGGGCCGACGAGTTCCGTCAGCTCGCCGTCCGCACGAACGCCGATACGCCCGCCGACGCCGCGCTCGCGAGGCAGCTCGGGGCCGAGGGCATCGGCCTGTGCCGCACCGAGCACATGTTCTTCGGCAAGGAGCGCGTCAAGCACATCCGCGCGATGATCATGGCGGCGAACGAGACCGAGCGCCGCGAGTCGCTCGCGAAGCTCCTGCCGTTCCAGCGCAAGGACTTCGAGGGCATCCTCGAGGCGATGCAGGGTCTCACCGTCACCATCAGGCTCCTCGACCCGCCCCTCCACGAGTTCGTGCCGCACACCGACCGGGAGATCGAGGACCTCGCGCGCGAGCTGGGGCGCGACCCGGCGGCGCTCAAGGCGAAGGCGGCGAGCCTGCGCGAGGCCAACCCGATGCTCGGGCACCGCGGGTGCCGCCTGGGCGTGACCTACCCCGAGATCTACGAGATGCAGGTCCGGGCGATCTACGAGGCCGCGTGCGCGCTCGCCAATCGCGGCGTGGACGTGAGGCCGGAGGTCATGATCCCGCTCGTCGGCGAGCCCAAGGAGCTCTCCATCCTGCGCGAGCTCGCCGAGAGGGTGGGGAACGAGATCACCGACCGCGAGGGCGTCGAGCTGCCCGTCGTCGTCGGCACGATGATCGAGGTCCCGCGCGCCGCGCTCGTCGCGGACGAGATCGCCGAGCACGCCGAGTTCTTCTCGTTCGGCACGAACGACCTCACGCAGATGACCTACGGGTACAGCCGCGACGACACCCGGATGTTCATGAAGGACTATCTGAAGAAGGGCATCCTGAGGAAGGACCCGTTCCAGTCGCTCGACCGCCGCGGCGTGGGATCGCTCATCAAGACGGCGGTGGACAAGGGGCGGCTCGTGAACGCCGACCTCCACGTGGGGATCTGCGGCGAGCACGGAGGCGACCCGGCCTCGATCCAGTTCTGCCACCACTCGGGGCTGGACTACGTGAGCTGCTCGCCGTACCGCGTGCCGGTCGCAAGGCTGGCCGCGGCCCACGCGGTGCTCAAGGCGAGGATGAAGGCGAGCCTGTAGGCCGCGACCCGGCGGGCGCGCGCGCCGCGCGCCGCCGCCCCAGCGCCCGGCGCGTGGGCCTTGTCGCTTGACCGCGCCGGGAGCGCGGGCATAGACTCGCTCCACTGCCCGAAGCCGCTTCTCCCGAGGATCCCGCCACGGGGCGGGCGATCGGACGGTGCCGCTGTGAAGAAGGTGACGTTCTCGATCTTCCTTGCGCTCTTCGCGCTGCTCACCGTCATCGGGCTCCGCGAGATGCAGTTCAGCGAGACGGAGAGCAACGGCTCCATCATCTGCATCTCCTGCATCGGCGTCGGGTGACGCCGGCCGGCGGGTGACGGGAGGCACGGTGTTCAAGGGTGCTCGCCACCACGGTGTCCGTCGGGCCATTCAGTCGGCGTTCCTCCTCATCACGAACTCGTACTACGCCGCCATCCCCGCGGCATCGTTCTACCAGGGGCCGCTCAAGGGCGCGTGCGTCCCCGCGCTCCACTGCTACGCCTGCCCGCTCGCGTGGGGCTCCTGTCCGATCGGGTCGCTCCAGCACTTCGTCATCGTGCGGCAGTTCCCGTTCTACGTGCTGGGGATTGTCGGGATCGTCGGCGTGTTCCTCGGCCGCTTCGCCTGCGGGTGGTTCTGCCCCTTCGGCTGGTTCCAGGAGCTCGTCCACAAGATCAGGCTTCCGAAGTTCTCGGCGCCGGACTGGGTGCGGCACCTCAAGTTCGTGTGGCTCGGCGCCGTCGTGCTGGGCGTGGCGTGGTGGCTGCAGGAGCCGTGGTTCTGCAAGCTGTGCCCTGCGGGGACGCTGGGCGCAGGGCTCCCGTGGCTCGCGTGGGCGGCCCGCGGCTCGGCCTACGCCGAGGGCATGGACTTCCTGCAGTGGATGTTCCCGTTCAAGGTCGCGCTTCTCGCCGGCCTCGTCGCGCTCATGGCCATGATGAAGCGGCCGTTCTGCCGCTTCGTGTGCCCGCTCGGCGCGCTGTTCGGGCTCACGAACAAGGTGAGCCTCGTGCGCCTGAACGTGGACCGCGGGACCTGCACCGACTGCGGGGCCTGCGCGCGCGTCTGCCCCATGGACCTCACGCCGCAGCGGGACGTCGGAAGCGTGGACTGCATCAGGTGCTACGCGTGCACGGGGTGCGACTCCATCACGGTGGGCACCGTGTTCGGGGAGGAGAGGTCACTGGGAGAGAGGGCATGACGGAAGGCACCGCGGAGATCACGCAGGAGCTCGTCGACCGGCTCGCCGACGCGTCGAGCCTCGCGGTGTTCACGGGCTCGGGCATCTCCGCGGAGAGCGGGATTCCCACGTACCGCGGCAACATCGCGCTGTGGGCCGGGTTCCGGGCGGAGGACCTCTCGTCGGTGGAGGCCTTCGAGCGGGACCCCGAGCAGGTGTGGCAGTGGTACGAGGCGCGGCGCCGGCAGATCGCCGAGGCCAGGCCGAACCCCGGACACGCGGCGATCGCGACGCTCGAACGGGCGCTTGGGCGCTTCCGCCTCGTCACGCAGAACATCGACGGGCTGCATCAGCGCGCCGGCAGCGTCGATCCCATCGAGCTGCACGGGAGCATCTGGCGGGCGCGCTGCACGAGGGAACGCATCATCGTGGACCTCAGCGAGTGCCCGCTTGCGAGTCTGCCGCCGGTCTGCGGGCACTGCGGCGCCATCCTGAGGCCCGACGTCGTCTGGTTCGGCGAGCCGCTCCCGCACGGGCCGTTCGAGGCGGCGCAGGACGCCGCCGCGTTCTGCGGCGCGATGCTCGTCGTCGGCACGTCCGCGCAGGTCATGCCCGCGGCCTCGCTCCCGCTGGTCGCCAAGCAGAACGGCGCGTTCGTCGTCGAGGTCAACACGGAGCCCACGGCGATCTCCGCGCTTGTGGACGCGACGATCGTCGGTCCAGCGGGCGGCGTCCTCCCCGAGCTCGCAGACAGGGTGGTCGAGCGCGCGGCGTCCGGAGGAGCCCCGCGGTAGGAGAGACCGCCCTCACCAGCGCGGGCAAGCCCCCAGGGCGCCCACCTTGACGCGCTCAGGCACGCCTGCTATGTTCGCGGTATCGGGGGATCACCCATGCGCAAACGGCTCCTTCTTGTGACGGCGCTCGGCCTTCTCCTGCCCTGGGCGGCGGCTGCCAAGACCTACAACAGCCCGTACGTCAACGGCCACGTCACCGTCGCGCCCAACGACTGGGACGCCGACGAACGGGCCGTCGCCGACCCGGCGAACGACTGCCGCTACTACCCGTCCGACGGCGACCTCGTGGACCTGTACGTCACGTGGGACGCCGACAGCCTCTACGTCGGCATCACGACGACGAACGGACCGGGCAGCTTCGGCAACGGCTATCTCCTCTTCATTGATACGGACGCCCAGAACGGCATCACCGGGGCGACCGACTTCACGAGCGCGAACTTCTATCCACGGAAGGTCCGGTTCCCCACGATGGGCGCGGACGTCGTGATGGGAGGGTGGAACCTCCCCGTCACCTTCGACGTCCGTCGGTGCACCAACCCCGCGCAGACGACGCCGCTTCCCGAGGCCTACACGCAGTGCAACCCGGGCTGGCGTCACGTCGAGGCGCGGTTCTCCTGGAACGGGCTCTTCGGGCTGGGGCCGGGCGTCGTGCCGGCGGGTACGACGCTCCGGTTCATCGCGGCGGTCGTGGGCGGCGACGGCTCGGGCGCGTACGACGCGATGCCGACCTCGAGCACGGGCGTCGAGTCCAACCCGGCGACCCCCTGGAACGCGTACACGGACCTCGACCGGTATCACGAGGTCGTGGTCGACGGGAACGGCGACGGCGCACCGGACCAGGGCTACCCGCCCGGCGGCTCCATCTCCGGCACGGTGACGCTCGACGACCCCGGCGACACGCAGACGGTCGCGACCGTGACCGCGTGGCTCGGCTCCACGGCCGTGAAGAGCGCGCAGACCCCGGCCGGCGGCGGGGCGTACAGCATCCAGCTTCTGCAGGACGGCGCGTACACCGTGAGGGCGACGGCGGTCTCGTACCTGCCGCAGGCCGTGCCCGTTCAGATCGTCGGCGAGAACGACGTCACCGGCGTGGCCTTCCTCCTCGAGCGCGTCGACGGCAAGATCCGCGGCAGCGTCGCGCTCACGGGCGGCCCGCCCGTGAACGTCACGGTCACGGCGTACGACGCCGCGACGGGCGCGGTGGGCGGCGACGGCCCGCAGGTCGTCGCCGGCGGGACGGGCAGCTTCGAGATCGTGACCGTCGTGGACGGCACGTACCGCGTGGAGGCGAGGGCGCTCGGCTACGTCGAGCAGGTCGCGCTCGCCGAGGTCGTGAACGAGAACACCGTGGACGTCGGGACCCTCACGCTCCCGGCGGTCGTCGGCACGCGGTACGCGTTCACGGACGCGGCCGGCCACCCCGTGCTCGGCGTCAACACGACCGTGAGCATGCCGGCCGACAGCCTGTTCTACTTCGCGCGGGCGTGGCTCGAGCCGAGGGACGACGGAGGCCGCATCGCGGTGTGGGACGCCGGCGCGCAGACGGCGGTCCAGCTCGCGGCGACCGCGCTCGACCCCGCCTACCCGCCGGCCGGACAGGTGGTCTTTGCGGGCGCCGACAGCGTGCCGCTGCCGCAGTCCGTCGTCACGGCGGACATGTTCGACACGGGACGCGCGCCGGTGCTCATCGCCGGCACGGCCATCGAGGTCGTGCGCGTCTACGCCTCGTCCGGGCCGCTCGACGGCCTGCTCGAGGTCGGGATCCGCGCGGCCGCTCCCTCGCGGCTCGCGCTGACCTCGGACGCGAGCGTGATCGAGGCCGGAACCGGACGCGCCCGCATCACCGGCCAGCTTCTCGACGCGAGCGGGAATCCCGCGCGCGTCGCCGGCGTGGGGGCCGACATGAGCGCGGGCGGCGTCGGCGGGAGCTTCAGCGTCCCGACGCCGCAGACGGACGCGAACGGCTGGTTCGAACTCGACTTCTACGGGACGGTCGCCGGGACGGCCACGGTCACGGCGGTGGTGGACCCCGGCTCGGGGTTGGGCGGGCTCGCGGTGGACACGGTGCCCATCGTCATCGAGCCGGGACCGGCCGTCGCCGCTGATCTGTCCGCGTCACCGGCGTCCCTCCGGGCGGGCGGCGCCGCGACGGTCCGCGCGCGCGTCCGCGACGCGTGGGGCAACACGGTGCCGGTCGCCGGCATCTCGGTGGCACTCACCGCGTCGCCGGCGTCGCTCGTGACGTCGCTCGACTCGCCGATCGTCACCGACGACACCGGCGTTGCGAGCGGTGAGCTCACCGCCGCGGCGGCCTACGGGCTCATCGAGCTCTCGGGAAGCGCGGGCGCGCTGACCGTCGAGCCCATCTACATCGCCGTGGACGCGACCATCGTCGCGGTGGACGAGACCGCCCCCGAGTCTGACCCAGCGCACAACAGCGACCCCGGAGTTGACCTCACCGTGATGCGTGCGGTGGTGCGCGCGGTCGCCAGGAACGACACGCTCGTCGTGACGCTCGACTTCGCATCCAACTGGGACGGCGTCCATCTCGCGCTCCTCATGGAGACCGCCGGCGACGCGGCGGGAGGCTCGACCGACCCGTTCGAGTTCCCGGTCAACTACGGCCACTCGCAGAGGCCCGACTACGCCTTCACGTACAAGTACGCGGCCCAGGACTACGCCGATCTCAGGCGGTTCCAGGGCGGGCAGTGGCAGCACTACGACTTCGTGAACCGCGAGTGGCGGATCGGCTGGGCCGAGGGCGTGAACGCGGTCCAGCACGGCGGTGTCGTGAGGACCGACACCGAGGTCCGCTTCCGCGTGCCGCTCGTGGTCATCTCGCCGGTGCCGGCCGACACGCTCGGCCCGGGCGACACGGTGCTGCTTCAGGCGTACCTGATGCAGGAGACCGACGGCCAGAAGCGCACCGCCCTCGACTCGACGCCGCACGACGCGACCCACGACATGCTGCCGGCCTCCGGCAACTGGTGGGACAACGCGACGACCCCCGTCACGCTCTCGCAGTACGCCGGGTACGAGATCCCCGCGCAGGGTTCCGCGCCGACGCTCTCGAACGGCGCGGCGAGTCCGTCCGTCGCCCAGCCGGGCGACGTCGTGACCTACACGGTCCGCGTGACCGACGCCGGCGGCGGCATCGGGGACGTGTTCCTCGATCTCACCGAGCTCGGCGGCTCGCGGTTCACGCGCATGCGCGACGACGGCGCGGGGGCCGACCAGGCGGCGGGCGACGGCGTGTTCACGGCGGCGGCGATGCTGCCCGCGGCGGTGTCGGACGGCGCGCACGCCGCCGTGGTGACGGCGAATGACGCGGCGAACGTGTGGGCGTCGCGGCTTGCCATCGCCGTCACGGTGGACAACCCCGCGACGGCGCTCCGGTCGTTCACCGACGACGAGGGCGACGATCACGGTCCGTCGCAGACGAGCGACGGCACGCCGACGGGGACGCCGGTCCCGGGTCTCTACTACCGCTACCCGACGAACCAGGTCTTCCTCCCCGGCTCCTTCGACATCACGGGGCTCGAGATCTTCCGAGACGGCGACTGGCTCGTGTTCCGCACGCGCGTGAGAGACCTCGTCTATCATCTCGACCCCGGCGCGGCCAACTGGGGCGCGCCGCAACCGACGCCGCAGACGTGCGACGACCCGCACCGCACGGACCTCAACCTCCAGAAGATCGACATCTACATCGACGCGCAGGAGGGCAAGGGGGCGACGAGCGGGTTCCCGAACCGCTTCGTGGACGTCGCGGCGGTGGACGCGTGGGACTACGGCATCGCGGTCGAGGGGTGGGGGAAGTGGTTCGTCATCTCGAACGACGCGAACTCGCAGGCGAGCTGGACGCTGCGCAAGTCCGACGGCGACATCCGGATGTGCAACAACCACGTCGAGAACTGGATTGACGTGCGGGTTCGCGCCGCGCTCTTCGGGGGCGACCTCGAGACCATCGAGAACTGGGACCTGATCGTGTGCCTCTCGTCGCACGACGGCAACACCGACGACACGAACCTCGGCGGCGTCCGCTGGGTGAACCAGAACGTGCAGGAGTGGCAGTTCGGCGGCGGGCGCGACAACGAGAGCGGACGGGAGCGCGACGCGAACGTGATCGACGTGGCGACCTCCCCCGGCGCGAACCACGAGGCCGGCCGCACGCAGCAGGAGATGCTGGACTACACGACGGCGGACGCGCGGGCCAGGTTTGCCGGCGACAAGGTCGCCGTCGTGCTCGAAGCGAGCTTCGCCGAGGACCTCTCGCCGCCGACCATCGCGCCGTTGCCCGACGATCCCGAGGTCGAGCACACGCCGTGGCTCGCGCTCGACGCGGCGCCGGCCGTGGTCTGGACGACCATCACGGACTTCTCCGGCCTGGATCGCGCGGCGTTCTACTGGCGCACGCTCGGCGACACGACGCGCCGGGTTGTCGAGATGGTGAACCTCGTCGGCGACGTCTGGGCGGCCGACATCGCGCGCGAGGAGATCGTCGCGGCGACGAACGTCGTCCGGCTCAACAAGACCGGGGACGCGCGCGTGATCGTGGGCAGGTTCTACGCCCGCGACGCGTCGCGGAACCAGAACGAGATCTGGGCCGGGCCCTACACCATCGCGGTGCCTGAGCCGTGGGCGGGCACGCAGACGGTGGCTGCCGTGGACGGGCTCGTCACCGGGGACGCGCCGCTCATGCTCGTGTTCCAGGACGGCACGGTCGTGACGCTCGAGGAGAGCGACCTCCCCGCGGTGGATTGCGTGATGGACCTCGTGCTCTCGACGGTCACGGGGGCCGTGGACACCGACATCCGCGACGACATGGAGTACGTCGGCGTGGCGCGCGACCTGAGCCTGGCGTGCGGCGGAGGGACGATCGACATCGTCGGCAGCGTGCGGCTCACGCTCCACTACCCCGAGTACGCCGCGGGCACGCTCGACCAGCGC